>JBFWLS010000013.1:0-9533 GCA_050251995.1 Candidatus Methanomethylophilaceae archaeon | reverse complement strand
GCCTCTGCGATAATGTCCGCCAGCTCCGGGGGTGGGCCGAGGGGATTGAGGTTATGACTGAAATCCTCGATGGACTGCAACTTCCACGCTGTGCCGCCATGAACGGTCTTTGGAATATCCAACAGGGCTGGGCGCACCACGTTCGCGAGCTTCATCGGAGAGAAAGAATGGCCTCCTAGCGTTTAAAGATGGCTATGTCATCCAACCATCTAGTCCCTCAGGCGCAGGGAGAACTGCGGGATGGTGTTCACAATCCCGTCCTCGTCCACCGTCACCTTCGCCTTCACCCCGTATACATCTGCGATGTTCTGCTCCGTTATTACTTGCTCCGGGGTGCCGAAATCCACGATGCGTCCTTTCTTCACCAGAATGAGACGGTTACAGTACTTGGCCATCAGGTTGATGTCGTGGGAGGCGATGACAATACTCATCTCCGGCTCCTTGGCTATCAGGTCACGGAGGTACTCCATGACCTCCAACTTGTAACGCAGATCCAGATGCGAGGTGGGTTCGTCCACCAGCATCAGCTTGGGTTGCTGCACGTAGGCTTTGGCTATAAGAGTCCTCTGCCTCTCCCCACTGGATAGCTGGTTTATGTTACGGGTATCCAGATGGTCGATCTCGAACTTCTTCAAAGCCTCACGGGCAATCTGCTCATCCTCCTCGTCCTCCCACCATAGCCCCTTGCGGTGCGGGTATCGACCCATCATCACCACCCCGATGACATTGAGGTTGAAGTCGGGAGGGAACTCCGTGGGCACGTTGGAACAGATCTTGGCTATCTCCGGCAGAGTCAGTTCATGGATGTTTTTATTGTCTACCTTGACACAGCCGTCTTTAATTTTCAGGAGACCGTTGATGGCCCTCAACAGGGTTGATTTGCCGCAACCGTTGGGGCCTATCAGACCTACGAACTCCCCCTTCTGTATGCTGAACGTGATTTCGTGGAGGGCGTGGTAGTTCTCGTACCACAGGTTCACATCATCCGAGCGCACCATGTTGCCGTTCTCAGGCTGCATAGTCTTTCCCCCTCTTCAGTAGAAGATAGGCGAAGAATGGTACGCCTATCAAGGTCATAATTGCTCCTACCGGCAGCTCCACGGGAGCGAACGCCAACTTTGCCACCAGATCGGCGGCGGCCATGGTAATGGCCCCAATCATCACAGAGGCAGGCAGGAGAAGACGGTGGTCCCCTCCCACGATCATACGGGCCAGGTGGGGCACCACGAGGCCGATGAAGGCGATTACACCCACGAAGGCCACGCAGACTGCGGTGAGCAAAGAGGCCACGATGAGCATGGAAAGGTTGAACCTGTTGACGTCAAGACCGAGTTGTTTGGCTTGTTCCTCCCCCAGGAGGATGACGTTGAACTCCCTGGCCTTTAGGAAAATAATGATAACTAACGATGCCACAGGAATGACCATTATCCAAAGGTTGTTCCACCCTACCGTGGTAAAACTCCCAAAAAGGAATGAGAGGATGGAATGGGTCTTTTCATCATCCACCATCATAATCATTGTAGTGATTGAGCTAAACGCCATCCCTGTGATGACCCCTGCAAGGACAAAATGTATCGACCTCCCCCCTGCGCCTTTTGCAACGAGAAAAGTGAATGAAAAGGCAACGAGGCCCCCGATAAACGCCCCGATTGGGACAATCACCAAGGAGTAAGTACTGAGCGTTCCCACCGCCAATATCATGGCAATCGTTGCTCCAAAACCAGAACCGGAGGATACTCCGGTCATATAGGGGTCCACTAGAGGGTTCCTAATGATTGCTTGGAATACGACCCCCGCAACTGATAACCCAATCCCCACGGTGAAGGCACCCAAAACGCGCGGTAAACGCAGATAGAAAATTATCCTCTCATCACCGGAGCTGGGACCGGAAACAACAATATTGGTGATGCTTTGCCATACCTCACCTAAAGTCATGGGAACAGGGCCGAATGAAATCGAGGCCAGGAACAGCGTCGTCAAACCGACCAAACCAAGAATGACCAGATATGCCAGCCTTCTTTTCCCCGTCGCCACTATAGAGTTGGATGTATATGACATTTAGACCCTAGCCCATGTTAATCAAGTTAAATAAAGGGTGGCCTTGCGGCCTTCTCAATCCCAGTTGCTTTCAATGAAGTCCTTGTAACCATCCCCGATCTGCCCCGGGAGGGTGAGATCACCAAAGAGCTCAGGATGGGTGAACATCAGCACCAGCTTGGAGAAGTCTGCCAAGTTAGGCGAGGGCCGCTGTCCAACGTTGGCTGCCAAGCCATAAAAAAAGTAAACCTTCTCATTCATTACTGCTGGCGTGGTTCCCCATCTCTCATCATTCTTTAGGCTCTGTAACTTCTCGTCGTATATTGTCTCGTTGATGATAGCTCCGTCCTGCACCATCACCAAGATCACCTCGGGGGCGGTGTCATCCTCCATAATCAGCTCCCAGTTGACTTCCACCCATCCACTCGCTCTGGATAGCACATTTGTGCTGTTCGCAATCGTGAGCATGTCATGAGCGAAGGTATTGATGCCTGCGCCATACACATTAGCCATACCCCAAGCGAATCCCAGGTTGATCATTGCTTTGGGCTTCGATGTGGCTTCCGCCGCTAGAGTTTGAACCTCATTAAAGGTCTGGATCATGTTCTGCTTCACGGCCTGAGCGTTTGAGAAATCGTTCATAACCTGGCCGATGATGTCGATGTTTAGATAAATCTCTGAAAGAGACTCACCGCCATAAAGCATAACGACTTTAGCTTCGGCATTCCGAAGATTGTTATAAGTCGCATCAGTGTTCTGATCGTAGCTACCGATAAATAATACATCTGCATCCAAGCTGAGCATCGTCTCCTGACTTGGATTAGCATAAGAACCAACACGAGTAATGGAATTCTGGCTCTCCATTTCCATTATTTCTGGAGCATCACAGTTATCACTAACACCGATAATCTTACTTGAATATCCCATTGCTATCAGGGTTTCGGTTATAGACGGAGCAGATGAAACTATTGTCTGGGGAACGGAATCGAAGGATGTGCTGTTCCCCGCTGCGTCAACTGGGCCATCATAGGCCTGCGCCCCCCCTATCGATACCACCGCCAAGGCCACCATCAGCAAGGCGGCGACGACTAAGATCACTACCGATTTAGAATCTCTCAAGGCCATTCTTACACCTCGTTTGTATTGGATGAATCATCCATCCTACGTAATCTGTATCAGAAAGCATCATGTATAAACGTTTGGATGAATCATCCAACTAACCGGAAAATAAAAAAAATCACCAAGTATTATGGTGAACGCGATCCTCGTCGTACCTTCCAGATGGGCCTTTTTCTTCAGCTGGATGGCCCACCGCTATGAGAGCGAAAGGAACCACATCATCTGGAATCTGTAGGACGGAGCGGATGCCCTTCTCTCTCTCGGGATTCGGGTGTACGCCCATCCACACACCCCCTAGGCCGAGCTCGGTTATCCGGATGAGCATGCTCATGACGGCAGCAGAACAGTCCTGAGGCATGTACTCCGAGATCTTGCACTTGGAGGGTTCACCGCAAACCAAGATGGCGAGCGGGGCCTCCCGAAGCATCTGGGAATGAGGATGCACCTCCATTATAGCCTCCAGTTTGCTTCGGTCATTAATGGTCACGAAGTGCCACGGCCTCTGGTTTAGGGCGGAGGGCGCGGCCATACCAGCACGGAGGATCTCCGTTATGACGTCTTCGTCCAAGGGATCGGGGCGATACCTGCGTATGCTCCTACGCTTCATAACTGCACTTGTAGTCATAGGTTAGGAGAAGCACTTCACAAAAAAATACCTTCTTCTGCTGTGGTTTTTTATATTCTCACTATGCATACAGATGCCCGATGCCCGATTTGAACGGCGAGCTCTCAATCGATGTCCAGAACTTGGTGAAAATCTTTCCCGCCAGGAGAAGATCAGGCCAGGAGGACAAGAGAGCCGTGGATGACATCAGCTTCCAAGTTAAGAAGGGCGAGATATTCGGCCTTCTGGGGCCGAACGGCGCTGGCAAGACGACCACCATAAAGATGCTCTGCACCCTCCTTCTGCCAACATATGGAGAGGCATGGGTCCAAGGCAAGAGCATTCTAAAGGAGGATGTGGAGATTCGGAAACGTATAAACTTGGTTTCCGGCGGTGAAAGGGGGCTATACTACCGTCTGACCGGCAGACAGAACCTCCGCTTCTTCTCCGAACTCTACGGCATACCGCCGGCCACCAGAGAGCAACGCATACACGAGCTGCTGGAATTGGTTGGACTTATGAACGCGGCCGACGTCCGGGTGGAGGATTATTCACGGGGCATGAAGCAGCGCATGCATATCGCCCGCGCCCTGGTGAATGACCCGGACATCCTCTTCCTGGATGAGCCCACTATCGGGCTGGACCCTGAGATCTCCCGGGACATCCGTGCCCTGGTCAAGAAGATGGCCAATGGCGGCAAGACCATCATGCTCACCACCCATTACATGTTCGAGGCGGAAGAACTTTGCGACCGCATCGCCGTAATCGACAACGGTCGCATCATCGCCATGGGCACAGCCCCGGAGCTGAAAGATCTGGTTAAATCCTCCACAGTCATCGAAGTAGTGACGGTCCAGGACCCCCAAGAGACTTTGGAGAAACTGAGACAGCAGGACGGCGTTCTGAATGTGATCTCGGAACGCTTCTCAGGTCGGTATCTGAACCGCTTCCAGGTAGAGAGGCAAGAGGAGCTTTTCGACATTATTAACGATGCCCTGAGGCCCTGCCGCATCGTCCGCGCGGGATTTGACGAGCCTACTCTGGAAGACACCTATATCTCCCTGGTGAGCCGCAATGAACGTTAGAGCATCCGCGGCCGGTTTCAAACAGGCGTTCATCAACTTCATCGCCGATCCGCAATGGATCATACCCAGCATAATCGCCCCATTCATATTCACCATCGTGGCTTTGATGATCTACAACGACTCCAGCGGGCCAGTGGTCCTGCAGGCCGTGCTTGGAGGCGGGGTCTTGGGGATGTGGGGGAACACCCTCTATTCCTCGGGATGGAGCATCAGCTACGACCGATACAACGGCACCCTGGAACCATTGATGATATCTCCCACCCATATGATGGATGTCATCGCTGGCAGGGCGGTGTGGCACACCATCATCGGCCTCAGCAACGCCGTCCTTGTTTTCGTGGTGGCGGAGATAATGTTCGAAACCAGCCTAACGCTGGAGAATCCTGTGCTGTTCTTCCTGGTCCTGGTGATAACGTTGTTCTCCCTAGCGGCCATCGGCCTGATATTCTCCGCTTTTTTCGTCCTCACCCGCACCTCCTCAGTGCTGATGTCATCCCTAGAGTTCCCCATATATGTGGTCAGCGGCGCTCTTTTTCCTGTATCCATTCTCCCAGCGTGGGCGAGCTGGATATCGTTGGGCCTGGCACCATCCTGGGGCGTGGAGGCCATGCGTTCCGTGGCCTTCGGTGGCTTCGTCACTAGCGACCTCCTCACAGACGTGGGAATGATGGTTCTCTTGATTGCCATCTACCTGGTGCTGGCGGCCGGTCTTTTCCGCAAGATAGAGAGGAACGTCCGCAACCATGGCAGTATGGGGAGGTTCTGAGATGGAAGGACAGCATGTCAGCACTTGGAGGGTGATCGCCAGCTCCAGTGGGGTCTCCATACGGAACCTCTTCGCCGTGATTCCGGTATGGCTATGGCTGGCCCAGACCCTGGTGACCTCTTTGTTCTCCATCGCCTTCTTCGCCCTGGTGGCCCAGTATGCGGACAATCCGGATATATCCGTGACCTACGTGGTCATAGGGAACGCCGTGCAATCCGTGGCCTTGATCTCGGTGTATGCGGTGGCGAACATACCCAGCATTGAGAAGCACGTGGGGACCCTGTCGGCTTTGATGATGTCACCGGCTAACCTCTTTTCCATCTTCATCGGGATGGCCATATTCCAAGTCATGGCCGGCTTCCTCACCGTTTCCATGTCCTTCGTCTACGCGGGGCTGATCTTCGGGGTGGACCTTTCCCTGATATCCCTCCCCGTCCTAGGCATTACCATCGTGGCAACATCCCTCTCCATGGCTGGATTGGGGATGATGGTGGGATGCCTCGGGCTCTATCTGCGCAGCTCCATGATCATGGCCAACATCGTCACCTACATCGGCCTGGTCCTCTGCGGGGTGAACTTCCCCCTCAGCTATCTCCCCGATTGGTTGCACCCTCTCTCTTATTCCCTACCGCTCACTTACGCGGTGGAGGCCACACGCATGGTCGCCGAGGGAGCAGGGCTGGAAGAGGTCTCCGACCTGTTGCTTACCATGATGGGTATCGGCACCTTGATGTTCATCCTCTCCTATGGGGTCTTCAAATCCTTCGAGTGGATTGTGCGCAAGACCGGGAAGACGGACTCCTTCTGAACACCCGATGTTTGGGAACACATACGGATCAACATCCGGCAAATCACTTGATCTGGATTCTCCTTCCGCTCACCATGTAGACCACTTTCTCCGCCATCTTGCAGGAATGGTCACCGCACCTCTCCAAGTAACGGGAGATGGTGATGTAATAGACACATGGAGGAATGCGTTCCGGATTGTCCTTCATGAATTGCAGGCTCTCAGCGATGACCTTCTCGCGGATGGCATCCAAACGGTCGTCCCTCTCCGCCAGGTCCGCCACCAGGGATATATCCTGCTCCTTGAATGACCTTACAGCATCCCTCACCATGGGCACCACAATGTCGGCCATCTCCGGCAGGCTGCGCATGGCACAGCAGACCTCGGACTCTTCCAAGGAACGTGCCGCGGTGGCGATGTTGAAACTGTATTTGCCCACCCTTTCCATGTAGGTGATCATCTTCAGTATAGTGGCCAGGCGCCGCATGTCCTTGGCCATGGGCTGGAACAGGGCCATCAAGCGCATGGCCTCGTCCTCAATGAGGCTGTCCATGCGTTGGACCTCCTTCTCCTGCTGGAGCACCCAGTCCGCTGCCTGCATATCTCCTTCCCTCAAAGCCTTCACGGACCAGTCCAGCATCTTCACGACAAGTTCCCCCATCTCGATGGTTTCCTCCGTGAGCTCGTCCAAGTCCTGGTGGAATTTATTCATCATCATAATCACCCGAACCTTCCGGTTATGTATCTTTCGGTCAACTCCTGTTTGGGCCGGGTAAAGATGTCATCCGTTTCCCCGAACTCCACCAATTTGCCCAGGTACATGAAGCCAGTGTAATCGCTGATACGGGAGGCCTGCTGCATGTTATGCGTCACTATGACCACCGTATATTTGTCCTTGAGCTGCTGTGCCAGGTCCTCGATCTTCGCCGTGGCTATAGGGTCGAGGGCCGAGGTGGGCTCATCCATGAGTATCACATCTGGTGATACCGACAATGTACGGGCTATGCAAAGCCTCTGCTGCTGCCCCCCAGAGAGGCCCATGGCGGAATCCTCCAGCCGGTCCTTTACCTCATCCCATAGCACGGCCTGCTTCAGGCAGTCTTCAACGATGCAGTCCAGATCCTCCTTCTTCCTCGTCCCGTGGATCTTCGGTCCATAGGTGATGTTGTCATAGATGGACATGGGGAAGGGGTTGGGCTTCTGGAAGATCATGCCGATGCGCTTCCGTACCGACATCACATTGCAGGCCGGGGCGTATATGTCGTTACCGTTGTAGCATATCTCGCCCTGGATGCGACAGGAGTCGATGATATCGTTCATGCGATTGATGGTTCTGAGCAGGGTGGATTTCCCACACCCAGAGGGGCCGATCAAAGCCGTGATTTTGTTCTTGTACACGGGCATGCTGACATCATGGAGGGCCTGATTCTCTCCGTACCAGAGGTTCAGCCCTTTGATGTCTATCTGTGTCTCTTCGTTCATCAGTTTCACCATTTGAATTTCTTGGAGTAGTGTTGCCTCAATATACTGGCTACCAGGAATATGGACATAACTATCAGCAATAGCACCACTGCAGTGCCGTACTGTTGGTCTTGGGCATTGGGCACGTTAGTGGCCAGGTAGTACAGGTGATAAGGCAGGGCCATCACGGGGTCCAGGATCGAGGAGCCCATGCGGGTCTGGTAAGCGACCACGGCCGTGAACATTATGGGTGCGGTCTCACCCGCTGCCCTTCCGATGGCCAGTATGCTTCCGGTTATGATGCCTGGGAAAGCAGTGGGCAGGATCACCTTTACCACCGTCTCCCATTTGGATGCCCCTAAGGCAAGGGATGCTTCTTTCAGCTCATGCGGAACGGTCTTCACCGCTTCCTCCGTGGTCCTTATCAGCACCGGAAGGATGAGGAACGCCAGCGTCAGGCAACCGGCTAAGAGCGAATAACCGATTCCGAAGTAGATAACGAAGGCCGCGAATCCGAACAAGCCGAAGACTATGGACGGAGTACCGTTGAGATTATCTATCCCGGCTCGGAGTAAGCGGGTGCCACGAGAGTCCTTGGAATATTCGCCCAGGTATATACCAGCCCCGATACCCAGGGGCAGAGCGATGACCATGGTCCCGATAATCAGCTTGATGGTTCCGATTATAGCCGGATAGATTCCACCGGACAAACCAGCATCACGTGGGTACTGGGTGAGGAAATCGATGCTCAAGACCGGCAACCCACGCAGGAAGATATGACCCAAGATGATGACTAGGAGGGAGATGACCACAAGCATGACCATCGCCAACACCGCGTAGGATATGGTTTGACGATGGGGAGAGGCCATCCTGGTATAGCCGAGCAACAATACCAAGAGGGAAAGAGTGACTGCCGACGCATAAACGAGCCCCAACCAAGAATCCAAGGCTATGAAGGTCAGCAAGAGCAACGCTCCTTTCTTGATCTTGCCGGAATGCATCTGCCATAATTTTAGTTCTGGCAGTTTTGCCCGGACCTTCTTCCGCGTCCTAACGTCTTTGCCGAACTTTCTGCGGGTGCGACGCATCACAAGGTTGGAGGCGAAATTCACTATCAGCACTATGACCAGCAGAAGCAGAGCCAAGAAGAACAATGCAGAGTAGTGCGTACTCCCTACCTCCACATAAGACATCTCCATGGCCAGGGTGGCGGTCATGGTCCGTACGGGCGAGAGCATGTTCCAAATCGGGTCTGGTACTATGGCGGCGTTTCCAGTGACCATCAACACGGCCATGGTCTCACCGATAGCCCGTCCCATTCCCAGGATGATAGCAGCTGTTATGCCGGATACCGCTGCCGGAACGACCACCTTGATGGTGGTCTCCCATCGGGTCGCCCCCATGGCCAGAGAGGCCTCTCTATAGGACCAAGGGACCGAGTTGAGGGCATCCTCGGAAACTGTTATTATGGTCGGCAATGCCATTATACCGAGCATGAAAGACCCGGCCAGCCACGACTCCCCCTGGGTAGCACCTGGAATGCCGTTCAGTATGAATGGGATTACCACCATCAAACCGAAGAAACCATAGACAACAGACGGTATGCCAGAGAAGACCTCGCAGACTGGTTTGAGGATGTTCCTGTAGCGATCGGGAGCTATCTCCGATATGAAT
>JBFWLS010000012.1:0-9697 GCA_050251995.1 Candidatus Methanomethylophilaceae archaeon | reverse complement strand
AGCAACTATCTCATTCCATTGGAAATCATCTGCCGGCATTATGTAGCCGGTTCGCTTCTGGACCGGGTCAAGGAAGGCAAGATCAAGCCAGAGGACCTGGGGTTCGCGGCCGGGCACCAGGTTGTCTATGGGGAGAAGCTGCCCCGCCCATTCCTGGAGGCCACCACCAAGCTGGAGGAGGTGGACCGCAACCTGGATGAAAAAGAGGCCAAATCCATAGCTGGGCTCAGCGATCAGGAATACCAGCAGATTCTGGATACCGTCATGGCCATCGATGAGATCGTCGCTGATGAGGTGGCGGAGAGGCTGCTCATCCACGTGGACGGAAAGAAGGAATTCGGTTACGATGAGGAGCGTCAGCTGATGATAATAGATACCTTCGGCACCTTGGACGAGGACCGATGGTGGGACGCCGACTCCTACTCCGTGGGTGTGGTGGACGAGTTGAGCAAGGAGTTTGTCCGCCAGCACTACCGCGAGACTGGTTACTTCGACCTCCTCATGGAGGCCAGGAAGAAAGGCCGGCCCGAACCTGACATCCCTGCCCTGCCGGTTGAAGTGGTGGAGAAAGTCTCCCTCCTCTATCAGGAAATGTTTGAAAGAATCACCGGCGAGAGCTTACGTTGAAGGAGACCCCTATAGGAGGCTGGCCCTGACCAGCTTCCCTCCCTCGGGGCAGATCAGGTCCTCCACGACCTCTATGACCTTCACCTTGTCCCCGGGCCGCAGGGCATGAGGATGGCATAAGGTGTAGTTCTCACAGGCCAGATTATCACATTTCACAGATTCCAAGGTTATGGTGCTCCCCTCGATTGCCGTCTTAACCCCTACCGCGGCTAAGGTAGGTCTCTTCTCCACCTCCACCACGCGTGCCTTGTCCTCGTAGATGGCGCAGTCGTGTTTGGCATCACGAACGGCCGTGACCTCGTATGTGCAACCTGACTCAAGGTTGAAGCATACCCCCCTCAAGCGACAATCCTTGCATTCTGACAATGGGCCGAGGTAGAGAAATCTTCTCCCTGGCTGAGCCTGATGTTCGCCAATCAATGTTAACAGTACCATTTCGAATCCTCCTAAATGACATGGGTGATCGACGCCACCTTCTCAGCGGAATCCGGATTCAACCCCCGGTCTCCCAGTATGGTGAAGCGGTCGTCACGCACCTTGTGAGCTTCAACGAGCGCATCGATGATTTGTTCCGGTTTGAACCCCAACTCCTTAGCGGTGGTGGGGGCCCCGATGTTCTGGAGGGCGCTGCGGATCCTCCTCCAGTCGCCGCCATGTAGGTACATCATCATGATGGATCCTACGCCGCATTGCTCGCCATGCAGGGCTGGTGAAGGAAAGAGTATATCCAATGCATGTGAGAACATATGCTCGGCGCCACTGGTGGGCCGGGAGCTTCCGGCAACGCTCATGGATATCCCGGATATGATTATTGGCCGTATAGATATCCAAACACTCTCTTCCAGACTTGGTCGGATCAGTTCTGAATTCTCGATGATGGTCTCGGCGGAGTACTCCGCCAGAGCATAAGCGGAACGACTGAATTCCTCATTGCGCAGACGGTGGGCAAACTCCCAGTCCTTAAGGGCGGTGGAATTCGAGATGACGTCAGCACAGCCTGATGCCAACAGCCTGAAGGGGGCCTCCACTATGACTCTGGTGTCTGCGATCACGGCTAAGGGCACAACGGCATCCACGGATTTCGGACCGAAATCCCCCTTCATAGATGCTCTGCCGGATGCAACACCATCGTGTGCAGCGGAGGTAGGTATGCTGATGAAGGGTAAGTTGAGCTCCTTGGCAGCCATTTTGCAAATGTCAATTTTGCTACCACCACCCACACCAAGGATGAAACGGGAGTTGCACTCCCGGGCCCTTTGCAGAAGGGGTTCCAGGTTACGGAATGAGGCTTCTCCAGTTATATGGACGTCGATGTCATAGCCCTTCTCCTCCATGAACTCCTTCACGGCTTTACCGGCAGTCCTATAGGTCCTGTCACCGCTGACCACCAGGCCGGAACCCTCAAAATCGAATTCCTGGCATACGTCAGGCACCTTGTCTAAGACTCCATGGCCCACGTAGACGTTCCGAGGGAAAATCATCGATTTCGCTTTAGTGAAAAGTGAGTCCTGCATGATAAGGCTCCAGTATATCATTCATGGCGATGATTAATATTAATTTATGCTTCAGCACACGACGAACCGAGGCATAAAGATTGTTGATGCTCACGCGTATAAGCGGTATTTGAAAATGTGTGGAAACTCCCGGGGGGATTGCAAGGCGGAAGATGTACGGATCGTTCAAAGGAGGAGAATGGATACCGTTCCCCGGGAGTCAGAAAGGGTAATAGCATCTAGTATAAAATACAGATTGGTCTTAATGATTTTTTATGATTGTGATGATAGATAAATTGAAATAATTAAAAATAATATGTATTATTTCGATTCTAACAATTCTTAACAGGGTTATATTCGCACTCTACTCTTAAAATTACCAATATCTATTTATAAGGTTACATTAACCGTTGGTTTCCAACTCAGAATCTGAGATTCAGAAACCTGAAAGCGAATCATACAATCAGACAGAATCAATATAATGGGGAGAATGCCATATTTGGGTGGAGGAAATGCGGGACGAACGCTATAGGATCCTAGTCATAGAGGACAACTCCAACCATCTGGAGCTGATGCTCGAATATCTGCCCGAAACCCTCTTCGAGATAGATACCGCTATGAGCTACAAGGAGGCGTTGGAGAAGGTCCGTAAGAACGATTACGAGATTATCACCATTGACTACTATCTCCCGGATGGAAACGGGATGGACCTCATGAAGGAGATTCATGCCAGCAAGCCGAAGCAGAAGATGATTCTGGTCACAGCGGAAACAGATCCGGAGCTTAGCTTCGAAGCGCTTCGATCTGGAGCTCTGGATTACGTTGTAAAGTCATACCAGTACTTTAAGCAGTTGAAGGATCGGATCATGGAGAACCTCGAGGATGAGGATGACTTTTGACATCGTGGTCCTACTGGGGAGCGGTCGTTCAAACGGCAACAGTGAAGCGGCCGCCATGGCGCTCATCAAACCTCTCCAAGATTCTGGCTCCTCAGTGAAGGTCTTCCGCTTGGCAGAGATGGAGATCAATCACTGCCGTGGCTGCAATGCCTGTGCGAACAATGGAGGCTCCTGCATCATACAGGACGATATGACTCAACTTTATCCCTTTTTGGAAGAGGCCGATCTTGTGTTATTGGTGACTCCCATTTATTTTTCCGGCCCCTCATCTGTATTGAAACAGGTGATAGACCGTTGCCAGTGCATGTGGGTGCGTACAAGGAAAGGGAAAGAGAACAGATACGGGGCACTGCTTACCGTTTCCGGGCAGGAGAATGCAAATTTCCAGAACACCCGTTCCATTGTCCGTTCTTTCCTCAACACCCTGTCTGTGGGTTGGGGCGGGGACATCTCATTCTCAGGCTATGATGAACCGGACGAATTAGGTTCTGACCCGGATGCATTGGAAAGGGCCAGAGCCTTCGGCTTGGAGTTGCTTGAATCGATCAAAGCGCGCTCGGGTCCAGGAATGGACGGCCGCTCGATCGAGTGACGGTCGCATAGGTCGGCTCTACCATTGGCAGGGGGCCCTCGCCGATCGGGGCGAGCGGAGGTACGAATGGGTCTCGGATTGCAGTGTCATAGCCCCATTCCTGCAGATGGGGGATGTCCCTTTCCGTTATTCCTCCTGCGGGAATGATTCTGAGATCAGAAGTGGGGATGTCCTTGAACAGCAGATTCCCCGGTCTCTTCCCTCTGCCCAATGATGAGAGGTCCATCAAAACGGCCTCTAGGAAACCCATGCTCTCGATGCTCCGGACAGCATCCCTCAAGCTCTTCTTTCCGTTGCCGAAGAACACCTTTTGGCCATCGGTTAACAGCAGGGGGGTGCAGGCATCGGATATTTCATGCGCCTCTTGCATGACCATTATGGATTCCGCAGTTAGGCTGGACAGCAACAAACGGTCCACATCCAATGAGAAGCTGTCGAAGACATCGTCCAGGTTATGGACGGAGGAGTCGAACCAACGCTCCACGCCCCGGATGCGGGTGGCTTTGACCACCGCATAGTCCGGGCCCTTGGCGTGGTCGCCCATGCTGGTCATAACCCAAGGCAGCCCCCGCGGCAACTGTCCTTTGAGCCATCGGGAGTAGTTATCGAATCCCCATCGCATGCCGTCCGGCTGGAAACCCGATCTCTCATCCCAGACTATGGGAGACACCATAACCGAATCCCTTGGCCGACCTCTTTGCAGGGGTATTAAGGGCAGGAGCCGGAACCCTGAGTAGTCCATACCCCCTCAAAGCTGGCTACGGAGTATTTGCAGGAACTCCTGTGCCTGGGTGGATTTCATGATGTCGCTCTCGTTCTTCTTGCGAGGCACGATGGTCGAGCTCACATCCAGAAGGCCGAAGAGGTTGCAGGCGATGCCGGTATAGCGAATGGACAGGGTATGGTACAGGATGTGTCCTTCGATGTTCCCGCAAGGGAAGACGAACGCCATCTTCTTGGACACGTCCAAGTCGGACTCGTACAACACTCCTCTCCTTTCTGAGAAAGAAAGCAGGGCATACCAGCGGTCGAAGAAGGTCTTGAACAAACCGGTGCTGTCCCCGAAATACACAGGACTTCCCATGACGATGAAGTCATATTCCCTTATCATGTCGTAAACCGGGGTCAAGTCATCCTGGAGGATGCAGGAACCTTTTTCCTTGCACTTCAGACAACCGCGGCAGGGTTGGATGTCCATATCGATGAGATCCAACCTTTTTAGGCTGTAGCCAGCATCCTGAGCCATTTCGGCAGCCCGGTTCAGAAGGGTCATGGTGCTGCCGTCTTTCCTGGGGCTCCCGTTTATCAAAAGCATGCGAGCACTCATCTTCCGCCCAGAGCGTTTACCGGGATTTAATGTATTTCCTTGTAGGCATGCCAAATTTTAATACATGGAAACAGAATTGATTCATGCTTAATGTGGTTACTTCGACCATCGCAAGGCTTAGCTTGAAGGTCGAGTTCCCAAAGGTGATAAAATGCCAGTGAGAAATGAAGTGTACGTTTGTGAGACATGCGGTAATGTCGTGGACATGATTGTGGGAGCCAAAGGTAACCTTTACTGTTGCGGGATGCCTATGGTCCACCAGAAAGAGAAGACAGAGGACAAGGGCATGGAGAAGCACGTCCCAGTGGTGGAGAAGGTCTCCGACGGCTTCTTGGTCAAGGTGGGCAGTGTGCCGCATCCCATGGAAGCGGAGCACCACATCGTCATGGTGGAGATTTTCGAGGAAGAGGGCAGGATACAAAGGAAATATCTAGAGGCTGGAGACGAGCCACAGGCTTTCTTCAAGTCTGATGCCGACCAGGTCACCGCTAGAGAGTACTGCAACCTACACGGCCTCTGGAAAGCCTAAGCCGTGCAAACCCTTCCCAAACTTTTTTTAAGAGGATGGTGAAAATGAATTCTGAACCGATCCGAATCGGGGTATTTCTGTGTCGATGCCACGATAAGGGCTCCTGCAACGTTTTGGACTTCGCCCGTTTGCGGGAGTTCCTGGATGGCTATGATGATATCGTGCTCACGGAGGAGAGCAACAACCTTTGCTCTGACGAATCCCTGGTGGACTTCAAGAGACTGATTGAGGAGAACAAGCTAAACCGTGTCCTTCTGGGGATGTGCACGCCTAATAAACATCTGGATGAATTCCGGGATGCGGCACAGGACATAGGCTTGAACCGCTATCTGGTGGACAGCGTGAACATCCGGGAGCAGATCGCCTTCATTCACCAGAACGAGCCAGAGGAAATGCAGGTTAAGCTTATGGACCAATTCGCCATGGCCATTGCCAAGCTGCGGGCCACGCAGCCCGCGGACAAGGTGTATGCGGTGGTGGATGACCATCGATGCAACGGCTGCCATATCTGCTACACTGTCTGTGACAAGGATGCCATCCGGATGGTCCCGGACAAGAACGGTCGGGTTACGGAGGTGTCCTTGGTGGACAAGGAGAAGTGCTGGGGTTGTGGCGTCTGCGTAACCTCTTGTCCCGTGGACGCCATCGATATGACCGTGTACTCCAACCGGGAGATGATTGCCCAGGTGGACACCTTCATCGAGCGCATGCGCCCGGATGGGATCAACGCCTTGGTGCTGAGCTGTCATTGGTGCGCCTACCCTGCCGCGGATGCCGCGGGGGCGAAGAGGCTCCCCATCGACCCTCACTTCCGCAGCATACGCACCCTATGCTCGGGGAGGGTGGACCCAGATTGGATCTTGAAGGCCCTCACCCGTGGTGCGGACGGGGTCTTGTTGCTGGGCGGGAAGCCGCATGCCTGTCACTTCGAGAGCGGCAACATGCGTACCATGTCCCGTATGAAGCTCATCAAGCTCCTGATGTCCCAACTGGGGCTGCACGACAACCGCTTCCATGTGGAGTGGATGGATCCAGAGGATCCGGAACGCTACGCTCAGGTCGTGGACGATTTCGTGAAGGAGCTCCGCAAGCTAGGCCCGAACCCCCTTTCTTCTGTGGATAAGGACTACAGCTCTGCCAAGAGAATTTAAGGAAGGTAGTAGAGGGCAAAACCCTCCATTTTTTTCATTGTAAGCGCAAACCGTCACTGGAAGCGGCTCTGGAACTCCAAGCGTCGAAGAAAGTTTCCCAAGGCCTCCTCTGCATTGCCATCCTCGTCGAAGGACACTTTCAGGCCAGCCTTGGTGAGGATGTTGTATCCATGATGGCCTATTCCTCCCACGATGACCGCGTCCAAGCCTAGGGAGGCGATGGCTTCCGCCACCAGCATGCCCGCGCCTTCCGCGGCATCCTGGTGCTCGTTCACCACCACCTGGTAGTCCAAGGTCTCCGAGTCCACTATCAGGAAGAAAGGCGCTCTGCCGAAATCCTCTGCCACCAGGGACTGCATGTCTTCGCCCTCGGTCACAATCCCTATCTTCATGTGAATGCAATGAAAAGGGTATGATGAAAAGGTTTCGTATCAACTCTTCTCTGTTTTCAAGCGCACCGCTTCCACGATGCGCATGAATGCACGGGCGGCCTCGGAGTCTGGCCGGGACATGACCACGGGCCGGCCGTCATCGCCGCTGAGCACCACTTCCGGTTCCATGGGCACCCTGCCAAGGAAGTCCACATCCATCTCTGCCGCTGTCCTCTCGCCACCGCCGCTCTTGAACACGTCTATCACCTGGTTGCAATGCGGGCAGACCAGGCCACTCATGTTCTCCACGATGCCTAGCACCGGGATTCCGGCCTGGTGGGCGAAGTTGACGGTCTTGCGGCTATCAAGGAGGGATACATCCTGAGGGGTGGTTATGATGATGGCTCCGTCCGCCTTTGGTATTAGCTGAACGATGGACAAAGGCTCGTCACCGGTACCCGGAGGCAGGTCCACCACCAGATAGTCCAGCTCCCCCCATTTCACATCCTCGATGAACTGACGGATGGCACCCATCTTCACTGGGCCCCTCCACACCACCGGCGAATCTTTGTCCGGGAGCAGGAAGGCCATGGACATGACCTTCAGGCGAGGCGGCACCTCCACCGGCATCAAGCCGTCCTCCACTCCGATGATCTGCTCATCCTCGATGTGCAGCATCTTGGGGATGTTGGGTCCATGGATGTCGATGTCCATGATGCCGGTTTGTTGGCCGCTCATAGCAAGCCCCATGGCCAGGTTCACGGAAAGAGTGCTCTTGCCAACTCCGCCCTTGCCGCTCATGACCATGATGACATGCTTGATGTGCGACAAGCTCTCATTGAGCTTGAAGTCCTTTTCTGAGATCATCGGTTTGCCCTTGTCTGCCATATCATTTCTCCTGTTAACACCGTATAGGAAGGATGCTATTTACCTTTCCCGTCACATTTTTATATGCCTCAAGACACCAAATCCTGGTCCGATAATGAAATATTCTCACAATTGCATGTTGCGCCCATGCCTTTGGGAGATCCTATGGGAGGAGACTACGACCATCCGGAGGCGGTGCGCATCACCGGAATCGCCATGGTGTCAATCCCGGTTAAGGACCTGCAGCGGGCCACGGAGTTCTACGAAGAGGTCTTGAGCCTCAAGGTGAAGGAACGTGAGGCGGATAGGACCATCCTGTCCTGTGGCATGCAAAATTTGGTACTGCAGAAGTCTGATGAGTGTGGTGGGGACAGAGGCCTGTTTTTAGCCACACCGAGCATATACGATGTGCAGAAAAGGTTGGCGGACATGCCGGTGGCGATTCTGCAGCCCCCTCTACGGAGGAAGGATGGTTTGGTCTCGATGATAATGGACGACGATGGGAATATCATCCATATCATCGAGGTCCCTTGAGGCCTCAACTGCCCAGGTTGGTGGAGCTCATAGCCTCGTCGATCTCCTGTCTCAGGGCATCCGGCAGTCCTTTGATGCCGCCCTCCAGGAAGCCGCGGACAATCATGCCAACCGCATCGTCCTCGCTGAGGCCACGGGCCATTAGGTACTCCACCTGCTCGCGGGCTATCTTGCCCATTGCCGCCTCGTGTGTCATCTCCACATCTGGGACGGAGGCTTCCAGCTCCGGGATGGCCAGGGTCATGCCTCCCTCTTTCATAATGAGGCTGCGGCATTCCAGATGTGCCTTCACGCGCGGGGCGTTGCCCACCAGACGGCCACGGGCGGTCATCATGCCGCCCATGGTGATGCTGCGGGAGACGATCTCCGCCCCTGCACCAGGGGCGTTGAGGACGGCCATGGAGCCCACGTCGACCTCCGACCCAGGGTGGGAGATGCAGATGCTATTAAACTTAACGGATGAGTTCTCACCGTTCACATAGGCAACAGGATAGCTCTGGAGGGACTCCACTGGCCGGAGTAGAACGTAATTGTTCACGAACTGGGCGTTGGACCCCATCTGGACAACAGTGCGGGGACGCACACCGGTCTTCTCCCCCCAGCTGTGTATCATAGAGAAGGTCAACTTGCCGCCGTCCTTGACGTATATCTCTGACATCCCCAGGTGCAGGGATTCGTTAGCATGCTTACCGGTGGAGCAGCCCGTGAGGATGTCCAGCGAGGCTCCTTCCTCCACTATGATGATGTTGTGCACCTCCTGGGCTTTCTTGTCGGAGCCGATGAGCATACAGGTCTGCACCGGCATCTCCACCTTGGCCCCAGCCCTGGCCCGGATGAAGTATCCATCCGCATCCTCTAGGAAGCTGCGGGCGGTGTACTTGTCCTTCTCAGGGGACACCAGTCTCCAGGAGTACTCCTTCAGGCCATTGTACTTGGCCAGCGCCTGCCGGGTCGACAGCATCTCCAAGCCATCCACATTCTGAGTGGACCTGTGCACCACGGAGTTATCCATGAACAGCATGCTTCCGGATCGCCCTTCCCCACTAGGGAGTATACCCACGTTGATCATGCTCTTCTGCACATCATCAGGGATGTCGTCCAGGTCCTCCATCTCGCCCAAGTCGTAGGGGGCGGCCTCGTAGCGTTCGAGCTCGAAATCCTTGCCGTATTGCCCCTTCTTATTCAGAGCCTTTTTGGCCTTGGCCTTCAGATCTTCACCATTCTGCATGCTATGCACTCCCCGTAACCCTTGTCCTTGATCTCCTTAAGCAGGTCCATGGGTCGGCCGGAGCAGCGAATCTTCCCAT
>JBFWLS010000011.1:0-10103 GCA_050251995.1 Candidatus Methanomethylophilaceae archaeon | reverse complement strand
CATGGGTCTGAAGAAGACCATTGTATACTGGGGATTGGTGGTGGCGACCTCCACTATGGCAGGTTTATCTTATGGTATGATTATTGTTTGAATGATTCAGAGGTGACGAGAATGAAGATAGAGATACTGGGAACGGGTTGCAGGAAATGCAAGGCGCTGTTCAAACTGGTCGATGAGACTCTGAAAGAGTTGGGAATGACCGCAGAGCTTGTGAAGGTGGAGGACATCCAAGCCATGATGGATCGTGGTGTAATGATCACACCAGCATTGTTCATCGATGGGGAGGCGGTTTCCGTGGGAAGGGTCCCTAAGAAAGAAGAGTTGGTCAAAATCCTGCAGGCGGGTGCCCGAGCATGAAGACTGGAAAAGGCGACTGTGGCTGCGGAGGAGGGTTGACCATTATCTATTCCTGTTCCGGCTCCTCCAACGTGGGCCAGCTGGCAAACTCCATGGCTGTGGAGCTGTCCCAATCTGGGATGGGATCCATGGGCTGTTTGGCTGGCATAGGTGCGGATGTGAACACCATGGTCCTGAACGCCAAAGCGGCAGAGCGGGTCGTTATGATAGACGGCTGCGGTGTCCTCTGTGGCCTGAAGTCCCTGCAGAAGAGGGGGATTGAGAACATCCAGAGCTTTGTGGTCACGGAGATGGGGGTCAAGAAGAACTTCGATCTCTCCTCCGACCGGGAAGCGCTTCGTTCCTTGAATGGGAAGGTAAAGGCTTCCTTGGATGTTCCCCCTGAAATCCCGATTATGGATGGAGCAACGGAATGTGGCTGTGGAGGGAATTGTTAGATGACGTCAAGAGTCCGCGTGCACATGAACCTCTGTGACCAGGTTTCCACCATAACCGCCAGCACCAATGAGCGAGGTAACTATGACATCCATATCGACACCGCCTGTGAGAACGTGAAGGAGTTCGCCGAGGGCCTTACAGACCTCTCCCTGGAGGACCTCATCGATAAGAAGAACAGCCGCATCGTTAATCGTTACCGGGAAGTGCGGATGAGCGCCAACTGTGCCGTTCCTTCCGGTGTCCTCTCCGCGGCATGGCTGGAGGCGGGGATGATAGCCAAGTCCCGTGCCCGGGACAAGAAACAGAACGTCATCGAGTTCCTCCCGGATAGCGAATGATGGGCTGGCGGGCTGGCGACCCCGTTCGTCGGCTTGATCATTCCGAGCGGGCCATCTTGTGGAAGAAGGTGGCGAAGACCTTGGCGTCCGAGACCAGGTTCTCCACCCGGCAGTACTCGTTGGGCTGATGCACTACGTTGTCGCCCTTCTGCCACACATATGCGTCCCAGCCGGCGAGGCGGAAGAAGTTGGCGCAGGTCCCTCCCCCCACGCCCACCGCCTCCGGCTGCACCCCCAATCGCTCCTGTACTGATTCCGACAGGGCCTGGAAGGCCTCCCCTTGGACGCTGGAAGGCCGACCGGAGATGGTGCGCTGCTCCACGTGCAGGGAAATCGCCGCTCCCGTCTCCTCCGCCCTCTGGCGTACCATTTTGTGGACGAAGGACACCAGTCCCTCCGGGTCGTGGCGGGGCAGCAGACGGATGTCCAGATAGAACTCGTCCCGGCCGGGTATGGTGTTGATGTTCCCCACCGTGGCCAGACGCTTGGTGGGCTCGAAGGTGGAAGTGGGAGGACTGAAGAGGGGGTCGTGGTCAGGGTAGCGTGCCTGCAGGGCGTCCAAAACGTCCAACATGAGACGGGAGCCGATGCGCACGGCGTTCAGACCCTTGTCCGGAGTGGACCCGTGCGCTTGTCTCCCTTCCACGATGACGCCCAGCCACACCAGGTGCTTCTCCGCCACCTCGATGGCGCCGCCGTCCGGCATGCCCCAGTCGGGTACGATGAACACGTCCTCCGGGCCGAAGACCCCGCTCTTGATGAGGTGCTCGATGCCCATGGCACTGGTGGTCTCCTCGTCCGCCACGATGGCTAAACCGATGGACCTTCGCGACCCCGGTTCCAGTTCGATGCTCTCGGCGGCGCATATGGAGGCGATGACCGCCTGGCCGTTGTCCTCCGTGCCCAGACCATAGATGCGGCCATCCCGGAGCTCTGGCTCGTAGGGTGGCGAGTCCCACGCAGAGAGGTCGCCAGGGAGAACGGTGTCCAGATGGGACACGATCCATACCGTGCCCTCGCCGCCGCCCTTCTTCACCGCCAGGATGTTGGGGCGCATAACCGCGGGATCGTGACGGTCCACCACATCCAGACGTCTGACCTCATCGAAGCCTCGCAGGAAGGTCTGCACCAGGTCGGCCCTCTTCCCCTCGCCGTCCCCACCGTTCAGGGGCCCGATGGCCGGTACCCTGATCATCCTCATCATCTGCTCGACCATCTGGTCGCGGCAGGCCTCGATGCGGCCCAGACTGCCTTCCAAGGTCATCGGTGCCATATGCTTCTGGGCGTTTATCTTACTATCTGACTAACGGCGCACGACCATGGTGACGGCGTTGCCGCCACCCAGGCACAGGGTGCCCAGGCCACGTTGCTTGTTCTGTTTGATGAGGGCATGGATGAGGCTCACCAGCACCCTGGATCCAGAGCAGCCGATGGGGTGGCCCAGGGCGATGGCACCGCCGTTGACGTTGAAGATATCCTCCGGGACACCGAGCTCGTCCCGCACGGCCACCGAGGCCGAGGCGAAGGCCTCGTTGTGCTCGAAGAGGTCGATGTCGTCCATCTTGAGGCCGGCCCTCTCCATCACGTAGCGGGTGGTGGGGATGGGGGCCTCCATGATGAGTTCGGGAGCGACGCCGCGGGCACCGTAGGCCTCGATGGTTGCCAGGGGCTTCAAGCCATGCTCCTCGGCGTAGGAGGAGGATGTCACCACCAGGGCAGAGGCCCCATCGCTGAGCTGGGAGGAGTTGCCGGCGGTGACGATGCCATCGGGCTTGAAGATGGGCTTCAGCTTGGCCAAGGCCTCCAAGGAGGTGTCCTCACGCACCCCTTCGTCCTGGTCGAAGATGATGTCCCCCTTCCTGTGCTTGATGGTGACGGGTACGATCTCGTCACGGAAGTCGCCCCGTTTGATGGCTGCGGCGGCCTTTACATGGCTCTGATAGGAGAGCAGGTCGGCCTGCTCGCGGCTGACGTTGTAGCGCTCGGCCACGATCTCGCCGGTGAAACCCATGTGCATGTCGTTGAAGATGTCCCAAAGGCCATCGTGCACCATGCAGTCCACCACCTTCTGGTCGTTCATGCGGTAGCCCCAACGTGCACCGTTCATGATGTAGGGGGCAGCGCTCATGTTCTCCATGCCGCCAGCGACCACCAGCTGGTGCTCCCCGGCCTTGATGGCATTGGCGGCCATCATGACCGCTTTCATCCCCGACCCGCATACCATGTTCACGGTGGCGGAGCCGATCTCGTCCGGCAGGCCTCCGGCCCTGGCTGCCTGTCGGGCCGGGTTCTGACCCAAACCGGCGGAGAGCACGTTGCCCATCAGGCATTCGTCCACGGCCGTGGGCTCGATGCCGGCTTTCGCTACCGCGTCACGGATGGCGATGGCGCCGAGGTCGCTGGCCTTGATGTCTGTGAGCGTCTTGCCGTACTTGCCGATGGCGGTCCTTACCGCACTGAGAATCACTATTTCTTCCATGAATCGCCCTCTGCTGAATCGGATGAGGGGCTCAAAAAGTTGGCCGTATATATCATTGTCGGTTATGTACTACGTCTTTAGACGAAGTAGACCGGCTGCACCTTCCCCATGCGTTGCAAGGGCTTCGACAGGTGCCTCCGCGCGGTCACCGGTGGCTCGTACCATCCTGGCAAGAGGGCTCGCGTGCGGACCACGATGGGGGCGACGCCTTCCTTCCTGCCACAAGGACGGCAACGGTAGCCTTGGCCTTTGCCTATGGAGTGCATCCTGCGGCCACAATCCGGGCAGGTGGGGTTGCCGGCCTTCTCCACCTGTGGCACGAGGTCCAGGACCTGCACCTTCTCCACGTTCAGGCTGCGAGGCTCCTCCCGCATCTCACCGTAGACCTGGATGCGGTCCCCGGGCAGGAGGAGGTCGAAGAGGCGACGGAACTCTTTGGACGGTTCGTACAGAGCGCAGCATAGCTCCCCGTGGGCGGTGTCTAGATACAGGAAGGAATGCCCTCCGGGGATCCTCCCCGTACTGCGAGACACGGTGCCAGCGATGCAATAGGAGCGGTTGGGCTTCGTTTCCTGAAAACGGTGCAGGATGTGGTCGTCCGTCCCTTGGTTGCTGAGGAAGGTCATCCATCTCTCCGGGGTCTCCGTCCTCAGGGCGGCCATGGCCCACGGGAGGTCCTCCGGTGCGTCCCCTCGGATGCCGTAGAGCACGGGGCAGGGGGTGGAGGGGACGATGGCGGCCTTCATGCTCTTCTCCTCCCAGTTGTTGAACGTGGAGGGGAAGGAGGCGTCCATCTCGCGGACGGATGCCCGGTCGACCTCGCGCTGCGTGCCCCAGAGCTCCTCCTTCCGATAGGACAGCAGCTCGTAGGTCCGGTCCCGGGGCCTCCACGCCATGCCGCAGGCGGCGCCGATGACCCCCCGGCCGCCGTTTCTTTCATAGACCAAGGCGCCCGCCTCCTGCAGGTGGCGGTCCACCTCCTCCCGCTCGATGATCTCCCTCACCCCACGCCAATACAAGGACGGCGAAGGCTTTCTTTCCGAGAGCAACAGCCCCGGTTCAGCGTCAGGCGAGGATCGTCTGTCCACCACCCCGATGCAACGGCGCATGAGTTCTTCCACCTCCGGCTCCGCCAGCAGACGCGGATAGGCCATCACGTCCCGGTCTCCGATGCGTCCCACCTTCTCCGGGGTGCCTCCGCCCACACCGACACGCAAAACCAGGGAACCGTTGCCCCGGGTCTTCCAAGGAACAGCGGGGTTCAGCCGCACCAAGCGCGGGCGGCCGATGAGCTGCAGGTCATCCAGCTCCTTCACGATCTCGGTGGCCAAGAAGGTGGTGCAGTTCCCATGACGGGAATCGGTGTCGTCCACAGCGATGTACACTGCAGACCCCATCCACGGGCGCAGGTATAAGAATTGCTCAACAGCGCTGCAGAACCTCTATGCTGGACACGAACAGCATTCCACCGTCCTCTGACAATGAGCCACGGGCGTAGCACAGCACCTCGCCCTCCGGAACCTCGATCCCTTCCGGGATGAAGGCGTGCAGACGGTTGCCGCTCATGTCCACCAGGTTGGCCACCACTCCGCTCTCGGTCGCCCGATAGTCGTCCAAGAAGCACAGCAACTCCACCTCCGTCTCCGAGGGGGCGCCGCCGACGTCCTGCAGGTGGAGGGGACCGAACTGGGAGACCAGCAGGACCAGTCCCAGGAGCACCGTGCTTACGGAGAGCAGGAGGTAACGGTCATGAAGTATCCATGAAGACATGCTAGGCAGACGGCGGAAGAGGGAAGAAAAAGCGTTTGTCTACAGTAATGCTAAGAAATATTGAAGTCGTCGTTCCGCCATCACCAGGAACATGACCAAACCGTTCACGGTTCAGAACGCCGGCCTCTTATGGCCGGGAATGACTTGCGGAGGGCTCCTGCTGCTGGTTGTCAGTGCCTGGTGGATCATGGACCTGAACGGCAGCCTCCTGGGGGCCTGGTCCTTCTACACCCTTGTCATCGGGTTCCTGGTCTTCATCTACGGGGCCATAGAGTTGTTCACCTACCTGAAAAGGGTGAGGAAGCTGCGTTCCCTATTGGAGCTGAACAGCAAGGCCTCCGTCTTGAAGAACCTGGAGGAGATGGAGTACCTGGCTTGGTGCCTGCCCAGCGGCTGGGACGAGCTGGTGAGCCAGAAGAAGAAGGAGTTCCACGTCCGTTAGAGGGGGACCCCTTCATTTCCTGTGGAAACCGATTTCCTCCCTCAGTCCTGTGAATGGATCCTCAGCACAGTGCCTTGGAAATGGTTCACCCTCTCGTTGATGGGTGCGATCCTGCTCTCATTGCATAGAAGGTCAACGGTGAGCTCTTTGTCATAACGGACGTTCGTCACTTCGGAGTTGTCGTGCAACCAAGAGACGAAGGAAGCGCTGTCGGCCTCCAACGGGATGCGCAGATGCAACGAGCAGGGGGGGTTGAAGAAGTCTTCGATGTGTTTCTGGAGCTTGACCATGCCACTGCCGTCATATATGGAGATGGGGATCACCGTCAGGCCCGGGAGTATCATAGATATACGGATGAGGGTACGCAGCAGCTCTGGAGGGGCGGAATCGATCTTGTTCACCAGTAGGACCAAACGTTCCGGCTCCACCTCTGGGAGCAATATGGAGAAGGAGGATTCTAATTTCTCCAAAATGTCGCTTTCCGGCTCTGAACCGTCCACCATCAACAAGACCAGGTCAGCCAAGAATATCTCGCTCAAGGTACCCTTGAAAGAATTGATAAGGAAGGGCGGCAAATCACGCAGGAATCCAATGGTGTCAGAGATCAGAATCTCCTTTCTCGTTCCTTTCATCCTCCGTGTGGTGGTGGAGAGAGTGGAGAACATGAGATCCTTCACGAAAACCTCCTCTTCTGAAAGGATGGACATCAGAGAGGACTTGCCGGCATTGGTGTGACCACAGAGGCTGATGAGATGGAATCCTTTCTTCTTCCTTGCCAGAACCCGTCGGTCGATGTCCTGTCCTATCCGGCTCAGCTCGTCATCGATTTTCTTCAGACGCACGAAGATATAATTCAGGTATCCTTCTGTGGAATATCCACCACCACCAAGGAAACCAGGGTGTTCACCACTCTTCTGTCTGTTCACCCATTCCTTAATCATAGGCATCTCGTAACGAAGACGGGCCATCTCCACCTGCAGACTGGCCTGTCGATCGCGGGCACGGTCGGTGAAGATGTCCAAGATAATTCCGATTCTATCGATGCACGTCTTTCCAAGGAAAGTTTCTAGGTTATAGTATTGATTGGGTTTGAGGTCGCCGTTGAAGGCCACGATGTCGATGTCCATCTTGGAGATGATGTCCTTGACTTCTTCCATCTTCCCTTTACCGAAGAACATCCCTGTTTCTGGCCTTCCTCTTCGTTGAATGATGGTTGCTGTGATGTTGATGTCAGCGGAACGACAGAGTTCGCCGATCTCCTCTGTTTCTTCATTGATCGTAAGGAGAACAGCGTTCTTCATGCGTTGATTATACTGATGTCCTCTAATAACGTTTCCACAGGAAGGTTTAATTACCTTTTGCATGTTCCGTGGAATATGGGAAACCTTTTGAATCGATGTTAATGGGATAACGGGTTGTAAGGTTTGGCCGTTGTCAAAACCAATTAATAGCAAATATGGCAATTGCACAGGAAACAAAGGGGCTCAACCTTTATTTCCATTGAAAAATTATGGGGGATTTCAATACCAGACTCTATCTTCGACAAATTCCTGAATCAGAAAAGAGTTCTGGTGAAGAACAAGCAGATTCTACAGTCCTCCTATATCCCCGATGAGTTGCCTCATCGACAGGAACAGGTGGATCAGATCGCATCCGTGTTGGTGACCGCCCTACGTGGAGACCGTCCATCGAATATCATGATCTTCGGTAAGACTGGTACCGGCAAGACAGCGGCGATGAAATACCTCGGCAAGGAGCTGAAGAGAGCAGACACCGAACTTGGTAACGTAGAGTTCATCTACATGAATTGTGAAGTGGTGGACACTCAATACGGTGTGTTGCAGAACATCGGCAACCAGATTATTTTGGATTTTGAAGAGAGGATTCCCTTCACAGGCTGGAGCACAGAGAAGGTCTACAACAGCCTCATGAGTAAAATCGATGAGGAGAACAAAGTGTTCATCGTGGTATTGGATGAAATCGATAAACTGTTCTACAAGAGTGGCGACGACGTTCTCTACCATCTCTCGAAGATGAATGAAGACCTCATCCATTCCAAACTGTCTCTGGTAGGCATCTCCAACGACCTGAAATTCACGGAGTTCATGGATCAGCGTGTACGCAGCCGTTTGGGGGAGGAGAAGATGGTCTTCCCTCCATATAACGCCGAGCAGCTTCAGGACATCCTTTCTCAGAGAGCGCTTCTGGCATTCGAGGACGATGTCATTGATGAAGGGGTCATCCCCTTCTGCGCCGCACTCTCGGCGCAGGAGATGGGCGATGCCCGCCGGGCCCTGGACCTTCTACGCATCGCTGCCGACATCGCGGAGCGCAACAACGACGAGAAGATCATGGAAGCGCACGTCAAAAAGGCCAAGAACAAGATCGAGTTGGATGCCATCGCTGAGGCGGTGAAGACCCTTCCCACCCAATCGAAATTGGTACTCATGGCCATCATAATGAATGACGAGGATAACAACAAACGCATGACCACCGGCGACGTCTATTCCACCTACAAGCATCTAGTGGACATCGTGGGTATGAGACAACTCACACAGAGGAGGATAACGGACCTAATCTCTGAGTTGGATATGTTGGGTATAATCCATGCTCGGGTGCGGTCCTTCGGTCGTGGCGGCCGCACCAAGGAAATAGAGGTCGGCGTCCCTATCAACGAGACCAAGGCCTTGTTGCACGAGGACGAGATATTGAAGATCATCCGCACCTATCGACCACCGCAGCAGACTACTCTGATCTAATGATTTTCGCATGTTTTTCTGGGAGAAAAGAAAGAAAGTGGTTTCCACCGGAAATAAAGGGGTGGGGGTGTTTCAGAAGAGCTTCACCCACATCATTGAGGTATCACTCAGGACACGTGATTCTGTAAAATCCCCTTCCGTCAGAACAGACTTCACGATCAGCAAGGTTCCAGCCTTCACCCAGAAATCGAAAGTTCCTCCTGTTATTTCTATTGTGTATGCTTCCACCAGCATAGGGGTGAAACCGATCAAAACCACGGTGTAGGAACGCTCGTCTGGTAACAGAGCGGGGTTGATGAACATCACATCATTGATGTACAGCTTACTCCCCTCCTTAACAATAGTTTCCGAAGACGTACCAGTGAGATCACCAAAAGTCCAATCATAAGTTACAGTGGTGGCAGTCACTGCGGTGATGGTGTTGGTCTCAGTGAAACTCTCGGTCACAGTGCCGTTACTTTCAGTCCATTCATAGTTCAGGGTGTCGCCCACAGCGAAGTCCTGGCTAACCACATACGGCATCGCTGCCGTGGCGCCTACGAAGGCCACCGCCAACAGGATGATAATCAAAATAATGGCTCCCAGGGCCCCAAGGCCTTTCTTATCGGAAGTCTTAAACCTCATGTGAATCAGAAAATAATATTTGCTTCATTGGTTTATTATACTATGCTTCGAATTTGGAACAGAAATGTCCCGAAATGGATAATCTATATAGAAGTTAACATATTATTATAAATAATATATTAAAATGAAAGAAAAGGTTGAACCGGCCAAAGCCGGAATCGCCGTCAGACCGCCTTCACCCACATGATGTTGGAATCCACCAATCTGATTTTTATCCAATCTGAACCATCGGTGAAATCCACACCCACAATTAGGTTGGTACCCATTTTCATCATGACGGTGTAGTTCAGCCCACCAGATTCCCCTTTATATTTTTGCACCAGCATGGGAGTGAAACCAGAGATGGCCACCCAAGCGCTGGAGTCAAACTCGGTCAGGTCGTCCGGGTTCACGAACGCAAAAGTCTCTACCAGCAGCGTGTTTCCGTTATACTCGTAGTTGACCGTGTCGCTGTTGACGCTGCTACTGTTGATTGCAGACTGTACATTTGCCACTTCCATTGTGGAGTTGCCCACTTCCATGAACACTAGCATAACTGTGTCTCTGTCACCGTCACTGGTGGTCACACTGTATATGAGATAGTCACCCTCTTTCACCGTCTGCTGCCCCACGAAGGGGATGGCTACCGTGGCCCCGATGATGATCAACACCACCAGGACCACCAGCAGGATGGCCCCGCCCAAGCCCCCTAGTGCCTGGCGGTCCTTCTTATCAAATCTGACCATGATTATCGCCTATGCTTAGAATGGATTATAGATGTTAAGGATTTGGTAAAATAAAAAATCCTCCGACAATCGACTCCCCATGCCTGTGCACGGTCAAGGACTCGGGTGCGAGAGCCACTTAGGAGGGCGCCGGCCCTCCTACTCTCTTTCCTTCTGGCGCCTACTCCACAG
>JBFWLS010000010.1:0-10231 GCA_050251995.1 Candidatus Methanomethylophilaceae archaeon | reverse complement strand
CTTCATCGAGAGCATGGTATGGATTAACAATATTTAAGTTTAATACTTGTTAATACATGCCACATCGATTTCTGCCGATGTCAAAACTCCCCTGGGTGGGTCTTCATGTAGAACTCCCATAGCCCCCAGTCGTCCTCATCTTCCTCCAGCTGCGGGAGGTCCAAGGCCAAGCCGCGCTGCTTGGCGGCCTCCCGCACCACCGCCCAGGCCCGGCGGTCACCGTGGAACTCCTCCACCTTGATGGCGCTGGAGCCTATCTTCCCCTTCAGGGCCCCTATCATCCGTGGCCCGGAGAAGACCACGGTGTCCGTGGAGCCATACTCCCGTTTGATCCTGCCCCGCAGGTAGGCGTGCAGGTTGTCCTGGTGGTTGAGGAGGAACTGCACGCTCTCCAGGGGGAAGTCCCCGTGCACGTCCTCGGCCAACATCCAATACAAGGTGGGGTCGTCCCGACGGAGGAAGCCCTTCACCAAGTATCCCTCCTGCTCCAGCTCCGCCAGTATGGAGCGCACCTCCCGCATGCCGAAGGACGGGCCCAGGAAGGTGGAGACGTGCTCGGCGGAGAAGACCCCGAAGCCATGGAAGAGCTGCCGCATCACCACCTTGCGGGCCTCGTGGACCTCCATGCGCCTCATGGCCACCAAGGAGTAGCGGCGTTCACCGTCCAGATACACGATGGAGCCCTTGTTCAGACGCTGCAGGGCCTCCAGGGTGCGTTGCTGGCCCAGGGTGGAGTGGTCGAAGATTTCGCGACGGGACACCGGCTGGCGGTCCTTGATGAGGCTGATGAGCATGCGCATATCGTCATCGATGGGGGCGTCCCGGGCGGCACGGTACACTATGGCGTGGTCCCAGACACTGTAGCCCGAGTAGGGGGGCAGGACGTTCATGGACATCAGGTAACCCTTTTCCATCTGCCGCTTCAGGGTGGTCTTCTCCTTCACCCGGATCATCATCTCCCCCTCGCTGCGGAAATGGCCCCGGTCCATGAGGGCCTCGTTCACGGTGGCATAGCGGCGTTCCGGGGGGATGTGCTGCCGGCGGATGACATAGCTGATGAGCTGCTCGTCGCTGAAGGTGTTCGGCACCAGGTCGCCCTTGGCGAAGAAGCCGTTTATGTGGTGATACCCATGCGCCAGCATCAGCGCCCGGTCATCATCCGTGGGCTGGGCGGCGTCTTGTCCCATGACCTCCCGCACCCGCACAACGCTGATGCCGCGCATGCGGTGGTATTCCATGAGACGGTCTACGGCCAACAGGGTCTCATCCAGGTCCTCCCGGCTGCTGAGCTCCATGGAGCGCACCTCCACGCATCCGGACATCTCCCATATCTCCAATGCGCCGATGAGATTGGCGGCGCGCAGCACCGGGTAGATGCGCCTCTCCCCGTAGCGGGAGGCGATGTCGGCCCATTTGGACTGTAGGTCCGGATCCTGCGGCGACAGGATGCGCACCTCCAGGTCTGGATGGTCGTCGTTCAGGATGCGGTCCACCTCCTCCGGCATCACCAGCATCTGATTGCTGGCATCGCCGACGTAGATGGGAACGGCCCCGACTTGGAACGCCAGCTCCCGGCCCTGCTCCGGCGTGAGGCCGAACACCGCCCGCAACGCATACACCGACACCGGCCCGTAGGCGCGGATGAAGCGTTGCACCAGCAGCGGCCAGACGTCGGCCTTAACCGGTTTGGAGCGGTGCTCCATGTACATGTTCTCAGAGGCCCAGTCCTCCCTCTCGTCGTAGGCCCGCACCAGGTGCATGTTGCGGTCCAGACGGGCCACGGACTCCTTCAGCGACTCCTTGTCCATCTCCGAGAAGGAGTCCATCTGCCGGGCGCTTAGGCCACCGGCGGCACGGATCATGGACAGCACCTTCTCGTCCCTCTGCGTGAGCCCCTCCGCCCGGAAGGCCTGCACGTAGAGGTCGGCGTCATCGTCCAGGACGTAGCGCACCTTGCCCTTGACGAAGCGGCCCTGCAGTATGCGTCCGGACTCCCTCAAGGCCGCCCAGTCCTCTATGCGGAACCCATCCACCCGTTGGAAGACGTCCAGGGTGTGCGAGGCCCAACCGTAGAACCGGAAGTAGGACTCGATGTCCGGGAAACGGGCCCCCTTGGACTGGCGGTAGCGCTCCACAGAGGCGTGATCGAATATGAGGCTGTTGCCGGTGCGGAGGCGTAGCTGGTCCAGACGGAGCATGTACTGGTCATGCTCGGACACCAGGAAGCGGCCCCGCACCACCTCGCCCTCCTCCACCAAGGCGTCCAGGTTGCGCCGGGCCTCCGGCTCCTTGAGGGCCAAGGCGTAGGCCACCTCCTCCGCCGTCTGGGGGGCGAAGCACTGCAGGTGCCGCAGCAGCACCCGGTCCAGGGAGGAGTCCCGGTCCGGACGGGGGTGATCCACTGGGGCGTAGCTCCAACGACCCCGCACATGGTCCACCCGGCCCACCAGATACATGGACTCCAGTTTGCGCAGGGAGCGCAGGATGCGGTCCTCGCTGACATCCAGCTCCGCCGCCAGTAGGTCCACGCCCGTCTCCGGCGTCAGGCGTTGCAGCAAGCGTTCGTCCAGCTCGTTCAGGTCCCGGTCCCGGGCGCAGACCGAGGCATAGTACTGCGCCTCGTCCACAGCCATGAAGTGAGGGTCGTCCAAGAACACCGAGGCCAAGGCCCCTTCCCGCAGCAGCTCCCGGCACCAGCTGTCCACGTCCTTGCGGTCGGCGTCGGCGTAGCTGTAGATGTTGCGCCCCCTCTCCCGGAACATCTGCAGGGGGCCGGTGCGCATGAGCAGGGGGACGATGTCCTCCTTGCCACGCACCGTGCCCGCCTTGTCCCGGAAATAGGGCACCAGATGCTCGGCCTCGAACTCGAACTCCCGCACCGAGTCCCCCATGGCGCGGGAGAGGACCTTGCGGTGCAGCTCTCGCAGCAGGGCGGAGCGGTCCTCCATGAGCACGATGTCCGAGTAGCCGGAGAGGATGACGTTGTGGGCGAACGGCGAGGGGGTGCCGGTGTAGGGCATGACCTTCAGTTCCATCTCCCCGGACTCGATGGTCTCCAGGATGAGGCGGGCGTTGTGGATGTCCATGTCGTCCTCCAGGACCTCGCGGTAGGTCTCCTCGATCACCGGGACATCCTCCATGCGCTCCAGGGACTCCAGGAGGTAGCTGGAGCGAACCTGCTGGCGGTTAACCGAGACGGGCCGACCCCGGTAGTTGCGCAGGATCATGAAGCTCCGGGTGGCGGTGTGACGGAAGCGCTGCCGGAACAGCTCCGACTCCCTTACAGCCCGGCGGAGCACGGAATCCAGATCCTTCGAGGACAGCAGCCCGGACAGGCGCTCCAGATCCAGACGACGGGGGGAGGACACCATGAAGTTGTCGTCGTTCATGGTGATGGAGACGTTCACGCCGAAGGTGTTGGATATACGGTAGGCGAAGGCGCGGGACAGGGCATCGTTCACGCGACGCCCGAAGGGGAAATGGAAAATGAGGCGGTGGTTGTCGGACGGGTCCACGTACTCCTCCACCAGCAATTTTCTGTCGTCCGGCACGGCTCCAACGGTGCTGAGCTGCTCCCGGAAGTAGGATATGAGGCTGCGGGCGGAGCCCTCGTCGATGTCCAGATCCTCGATGAGCCAGTTGATCAGCGCGTCATCGTCCTCCGACAGCCGCCCCGTCATCTCCCGCCGGAAGCGGGCGATATCCATGGAGAGGTCGAAGCTTCGGGGCAGCATCTCCCCGGTCCAGGAGGGGACGGTGGGCTTCTTGCCGGAGGCCTCCTTGACGTAGGCGCGCATGCCTTTGGCCCGCACGAACTCGAAGGAGCGGCCGCCGAGGACGAAGATGTCCTTGGGCGTCAGCCGCTCCACGAACTTCTCCGACAGCTCCCCCACCACGGAGCCGTGGCTGGTGACAACCTTGTAGTTGGCCTCCTCCGGGATGGTACCCAGGTTGAGGAAGTAGATCATGCGGGAGCCGCGTTTGCGACCCATGCGACCCTCCTCCTCATCGAACCACAGCTTGGAGTACACGCCTTCGAAGTCGTCCTTGCTCCCCAGGTAGCGCAGGGTCCGCACCAGGGCTTGGCGGGGGAGGTTGCGATAGCAATAGGAACCTCGCACCAGGGCCTCCACCTCATCCAGCTCCCAGCGTCGGTCCAGGCTCATGCCCACCAGGGTCTGCGCCAGCACGTCCAAGCAGTTCTCCGGGATGGCCACTCGGTCGATGCGGCCCTGATGGGCGGCACGGCAGAGCACCGCACACTCCACCAGGTCGTCCTGGTCGAAGACGATGAGACGTCCTTTGGCGGTCTGACCCACGCCGTGGCCGGAGCGGCCCACCCGCTGCAGCCCCTTTGCCACCGACTTGGGGGAGCCCACCTGGCAGACCAGGTCCACAGAGCCGATGTCGATGCCCAGCTCCAGGGATGTGGAGGATACCACGCAGCGCAGCTCGCCCCGCTTCAGCTTCTCCTCCACCTCCAGACGTATCTCCTTGCTCAGAGAGCTGTGGTGGGCCTCGATGCTCTCCAGCCCACGCTCCTTCAGCTTGTAGACCACGGACTCGGCGCCGGAGCGGGTGTTGGTGAAAATCAGGGTGGTGCGATGCTCGTCCACCAGCTCCTTCAGCAGGTCGTACATCTTGGCGTTCACGATCTCGAAGGACAGGGCGGTCATGTCCTCCGTGGGACAGAGCACCTGCAGGTCCAGATCCTTTCGGGTGCGGGCCTCCACCAGGGTGACGTCCCGCACTCTCCCTTCATCGCAACCCACCAGATAACCGGCGATGGCCTCTATGGGGGCCAGGGTGGCGGAGAGCCCGATGCGGGTGAAGCGGTTCTGGCAATGCTCCCGCAGACGCTCCAGGGTCAAGGACAGGAAGACCCCGCGCTTGGAGTCGCAGATGTCGTGGATCTCGTCCACGATCACCCACTCCACCTTGTCGAAGCTCTCCCGGAACTTGGGCGCCGCCAGGATGAGGGCCAGGGACTCCGGGGTGGTGATGAGGATGTGCGGGGGCTTGCGCACCATCTTCTGCCGCTCGTAGGGGGTGGTGTCCCCCGAGCGCACGGCCACCCGGATGCCGGGGAAGAGCATCCCCTGCTCCTCCGCCACCTGGCGCATCTCCTCCAACGGGGAGTTCAGGTTGCGGTTGACGTCGTTGGCCAGGGCCTTCAAGGGCGAGACGTAGATGCAATAGACGCGGTCCTCCAGTACCCCTTCGGAGGCGTAGCGGGTGAGCTCGTTGATGATGGAAAGGAAGGCGGTGAGGGTCTTCCCAGAGCCAGTGGGGGAGGAGACCAGCACGTTGCGGCGCTCGTGTATGACCGGTATGGCCTTGGCCTGCGGCTCGGTGAGCTGGTCGAAGCGGGCATCGAACCACGTCCGCACCAACGGCTCCATGAGCCTCAGGACCTCCTCCTTGCTGTGACTCTTCTCTGCCTTTAGCAACATCGCACCGCCTTGGGAATCCTCAGTGATTCCTGTTTCACTATTATAATGCCTTTGGGCGACCACGTCCCTTGTGGAAAAGTAATTATGCTTGCGCGCGGATGAATGTGGACATGAAGCGGTCCCTGCCATTTATGGTCTTGGCTCTGGCATTGGTGCTGGCCTTGTTGCCTTTGGCGCCCTTGGCCTCCGCCGACCCCGGGTCCGGGTCCACGGTGCTGACCGGCACGGTGGAGCACGCCCCCGCTGGCAACCGTGTGCCATTCTTCAACGCCACGGTGATGGCTGTGGACGACAACGCCACGATAGTGGACCAGAACGTCACCGGGGAGGATGGTCGCTTCAACCTAAGTGTGCCAGACGGCAGCTACACCATCGAAGTGCAGGCAGAGGGATACGACTGCACCTCGCCCAGCAACACCTCCGTGGTGGTCAACGGGGAGGCTTCCATCGAATTGGACGACCTCTTCGCCAGTCGACTGTTCCTGGAGCCGGTGTACACCAACGTCAGCGGCGTCATAACCGACGACGGTGAGGGCGTCGGCATGGCGGAGGTGCGGGTCTTCCACAACGGGGTGCTGCTGAACAGCACCGTCAGCAACAGCAGCGGCCATTACTCTCTGGAGGTGCGTTCCGGCAACCATACCCTGAGGGTGGTGGCGGACGGCTACATCGACTACGAGCAGCAGATCGATGCCCCGGCCTCCGGTACGCTGACCGTGAACGTGCAGATGCTGCCCCTGAGCTCCTACAGCCTGCAGGGTACCGTGACCATCGTGCAGGGGCCTCTGGCGAACTGCGTGGTGACCCTCTCCCGTGTCAGCTCCATCCCTGGGCCACCATTGGTCTTCACTCAGACCAGCAACTCCAGTGGCGTCTTCGTGTTCCCGGCAGTGCTGGAGGGGGACTACCGCATGACTGTCACCAGGGACGGCTACTCTGAGTTCATGAACATCTACTCCAACCTCAGCATCAACAACGACACCGTCCTGGATTACCCTGTGGTCATGCGGGAGGCCTTCGGGACCATATCCGGGCTGGTCTTCAATGGGACCTTCATGATATCCAACGCCCAGTTGGCGCTCCTGGACTCCAATGGGGACGTCTTCGCCACGGTGATAACCGACAGCGACGGTTCCTACCAGTTCCTCAACGTGCCTACCGGCACCTACACCCTGAAGGTGGTGCGCAACGGCTACCAGGACTCCCAGACCACGGTAGTGGTCTTGGCCTCGGAGAACACCGCGGTCAACTTCGACCTGGCGAACATCGAGCGCAACTACCTCTTCGGCCTTGACATGCCGCATTCCATGATGGCCGTGGCCATATTCCTGGCTGGCTGTCTGGCAATCATCGCCGCCGGTTTCCGCCTGCGGGTGGGAAAGGAACCGGACATGCTCTACCTGAAAGAGGACGAGGAAGGGACGGAAGAGGAGTTCTAGGCGTTCCGGATCCGTGCCAGGTTGTCAGCCACCCGGGCGTTCACCTGTTCATAAAGGCTGCCGCCATGGGCGTCCATGGCCACAATCAGCGGCCCGAAGCGCTCCGCCCGCATGACCCACATGGACTCCGCCATACCCAAGTCCTCCCATTCCCGGCCTTGCACCTCCTTGATGCCCTCTGACAGGCTCACAGCCGCACCGCCGGTGGCGGCCAGATAAACGCATCCCGTGTCCTGCATGGCCTGCCGGGTGGGGGAGGACATACCCCCCTTACCGATGATGGCCCGGAGCCCGAAGGCCCGTATCATCTCCGGCTCCAGAGCGTCCATGCGGGCGCTGGTGGTGGGCCCCAGGGCCACCGGGGACCAGCCGTCCCCGTCCGCAGCCATTATGGGCCCGCAGTGGAAGAGGGTGGCGCCATCCAGGGACGCCGGGGTGCGGACGCCCTCCCGATGGTAGCGCAGGGCACGCATGTGCACCTTGTCCCGGCCAGTGAGGATGGTGCCGTCCAGATAGACCAGCTCGCCCAGGCGCAGGGAGCGGGCGTCCTCCTCTGTGAGAGGGCTGATGAGACGCTTCATCTCCTCCCCTCCTGGCTGTACTCCGTGCGGCCGTCCTCCCATATGCGCACCGTGGCGCGGCGGGCGGCCCAGCAGTTCAGGTTCACGGCCACGGGGAGGCTGGCGGTGTGGCAGTGGGCGGAGCGTATCCTCACCGCTAGGACGGTGCTGTCCCCTCCCAGGCCCATGGGGCCTAGGCCGGTGCTGTTGAGCATGGTGAAGAGGTCCTCTTCCAGCTTGGCCATGGCGGGGTCGGGGTTGGAGGCCCCCAAATCGGCCAGGAGGGCTTCCTTGGCCAGGGCCAGGCAGCGGTCGGCGCTACCACCGATGCCTATGCCCACCACCGTGGGGGGGCAGGGGCGTCCGCCGGCCGAGGTCACGGTCTCCAGCACGAAGTCCTTGATGCCTTCCAGACCGTCGGAGGGGTTGAGCATGGCCAGACGGCTCATGTTCTCCGAACCGGCGCCCTTGGGCAGGACGGTTATCTCCATGAAGTCCCAATCCTCCGGCTCGTAGTGTATCAACGGCATGCCATCTCCGAGGTTGTCGCCGCTGTTCTCCCGCGTGATCGGATGCACGGTGTTGGGACGGAGGGGGATCTCCCGAGTGGCGCGGGCCACGCCGGCGCGGATCTGCTCCCGCACACCGCTGTGGAAACGACCACGGACGAAGAACACCGGCAGACCGGTGTCCTGGCAAATCGGCCGTCCCAGGAACTCCGCCTTCTTGGAGTTGTCCATGACCGTCCCCAGCTGGGACACTGCCACGGCATCGGTCTCCCATGCGGCGGCGGCCTCCAAGGCCCATCCTATGTCCGCGGGCAGCTTGGTGTTGGCCAGACGCAAGAGGTTGACCACCACGTCTTCCAGGGGCTCCGGGAGTTTGATCATCAACTACTATATGGGGCTCGGCATCAAAAACCATACGGTGCCGACATAGTCAAGCGCCCTCGGCGACCTGCCTCATACCCTCTCGTGGGAACCACATTACCATGGGCGTCCGAGCCACTGCACCAAATGACCAGATCGGTGAGAGCACGGGAGCCGTCTATGGAGAGGCGGTCGCGTATGCACAGAATGGTCATCTTCGGCCATCCGTTCGCCTACCCATTCCCTACCATGCAGAAGACGGACACGGAGTGCGGTTTCCCGGTGCAGAAGCACGGCCCCGGGGAAGGGAGGGTGAAACGTTTCGCCCTGCCGGCCGGGAAGGCGGCCAAGCCGATGCACGTGGATCCATCGCCTCGTGGACGCCTATGGCAAGGTCATGCGCTACCTGGATGAAAAGAAGATATCCCCCGGCGCCATGTGGGAGTGCTATCTGAACGACCCCGACAGCGCTGCCCTGGGGAGCTGCGCGCGGAGCTTCGTTGGTCCGTGAAATGATGGCAACACTCAGGGTATGAGGAACAGCTCGTCCTCGTGCTCGAGCACCCGCACACTCTCCCCGACCACGTAACCGGAGGGGAGACGGATGTCCATGGTGCGCAGGTTGCCGGGATGGAGGACCTGGGCCTCGCCCTCGCTGGAGCTCACCACCACGGCATCCTGGATGTCTTCACGCTTGCCCACGACCTTCAACAGGCGCATGTCTGACGGTTTCACGGTCTGTAGACGGAAGTCACGTAGGTTCAGGAGCTTCACGGCGTTCTTGCTCAGGCTGCTGATGTACCGCGGCACATCGTTCTGCAGCACCACGTCCCCCTGCTTGTACACCGGCATGCGCACCAGATAGGTGACGCGATACATGTCCGAGCCGTCGTCCTTGCGCCCCACCAGGGTGGAGGACTCCTTCAGCTCCGCCCCGTATTCGTTCACCAAATCACGGGAAAGGCTCTTGCCCAGGGATATGGACGAGAGATAGAAATCCAACCCGCCATGTATCTCCTCCACTTTGGAGATGAATATCTGCCGGTTGCTCTTGGATTGCTGGTCCACCTTGGCCAGGATGCTCTCCAGAACCTCCGCCTGCAGGGACCTCTCCAACTCCTTCTCCGGGCTGCGCACCTGCAGTATCGATTCGTAGTAGTTGCCCAGCTGCCGGGAGCAACGCTGGCAAACAGTGTTCTTGACACGTACGATGGTGCGGTCGCGCACCGTCTCCTCATGGCCCTCTATGTCCAGCGTGACCTCCACCTCGCCTTCGAAGTTGCGAGGGTCGGTGGGCACGGCACGGGCGGCGACCTCCAGCACCCTGGCCTCCGGGATGTGGCTGATGCCGCCGATGGCCGCCTCCTCCACCGCCTGGTCCAGGGACATGGTGGTCCAGCGGTTGTGCACATGGAGATCTTGGCAGGAGGTGCAGCGCTCCAGGTCCACGTGATGCGGCATCATGATGAGCCTTCGCCCGTCCAGGAAGCATTCCATGCACAGGCCGCGCACGGTGGGGCCCTCCTTGCCGCAGCGGACGCAGAACATCACAGCCTCACTATCTGGGCGTGCGGCACGCCGTCGATGAGGAGGACCTCTTGGCATTCCATACCCACACTGGCGGCCACCTGGATGCACCTGCTGCCGACCAGGTTGACGATGGTGGCGTTGCGGATGCGGTTGCCCAGCATCTCCTCGTCGCCCTCCTCGCCCAGGTAGAAGTTGGGCGAGACCTTCAAACGCTTCTTACCTTCCCGGAACTCCTTCCCCAGGAACTCTTTGTCGCAGGCGGCCAGCAAGACCTCCCCTCCGGAACGGTGTATCTTCATGGCGAACATCAGTTCACCAACCTGAAACGGCCATCCTTGGGGGTGTAGATGTCGCCGTTGCTCTTCATCTTCTTCACGATG
>JBFWLS010000009.1:0-10509 GCA_050251995.1 Candidatus Methanomethylophilaceae archaeon | reverse complement strand
CTTCTCGGACCTCAGTGACGAGGAGTTGCTCACCCTCTACCGGGAAGCGGACCGGCCGCCGGCTTGGATGAGACGACGGGTGGAGGAGATCGAGGGAGGCCGGGCATGATCGAGACTGAAACGTCGATTCTAACGGAGGATTGGGAGATGACGCTCTATCCGGACTCCGTCTGCATATGGTCGCCGAGCATCATCGAGACTGTCTACCTTCCTTGGGAGAAGGTCGTGAAGGCGGTTAAGGAGCTCGGTGCGATCGTGCAAGACGATTCGTCCCCGCGGCCGTTGGTCACCGGTACGTACCCGATAGACGGACGGCAGTGGGAAGTACGTCTGCCGTTGCAGTCCGACGAGGACCTCATCGTGGAATGCGACGGGGAACTGCGCAGCATCCCTGTTCTAGATCTGATTAGAATGGTCGGAACGATAGATGGGGACGACGAGGACGATGAGGAGGGAGATCTATGAAAACGGAGATCTCCGAAAAGCAGGCGGGAGTCCTCTGCATCATCCTTTGGGTGATGATCATCGCCATGGCGGTGATGCTATGATGACCCGCAACAAAGCCCTAGCGGTCATGGCCACCGGCTCGTTCCTCACGGCTGCGCTCCTCATGCTCTTCGCCATGCTCGTGATCATGAGCGGGATGATCACGGAGGTGATGCCGTGAACAAGGTCGCCCTCTACGCCCGGGTGTCGACCGACGACGGCGGGCAGGACCCGGAGACGCAGCTCTACCGTCTCCGGAGCATCGCCGAAGGGAGGGATCTCTCTGTCTTCCGAGAGTATATCGATAGAGCGAGCGGTAAGAACCTAAGACGGCCGGCGCTGCAGGAGCTCCTCAAGGACGGACGGAAGGGACGGTTCGATGCGGTCATGATCGTGAAGATCGACCGCCTCTCGAGGAACGTCCTTGATGCCCTTTACGTCCTTGACGACCTCCGTTCCGCCGGCGTGGGGCTCATCATCACCGAGGAGGGCATCGACACCACCACCCCATGGGGGCGGGCGATATTCTCCATCATAGCGACCCTAGCCGACCTCGAACGTTCCAACATCTCCGAACGCACCATGCTCGGACTCAACCGGGCGCGTTCGGAGGGGAAGACCGGCGGGCGTCCCCGTCATCAGCTTTCTCCGTATCAGTTGGAGAAGGCCCGCAGCATACTCCGGGAGCAGCCGGGGATATCGCAGGTGAAGCTCGCGGAGCAGTTCCAAGGCGTCAGCCGGAACACCCTCGTCAAACAGCTCCGGGAGGCGGGAATCCTATGAGAACGCCTGTCAAAAATAGGGGTGCCGAGGACTATATAAAGGAACCCCGGAAAAGTGAGCCTGTCAGAAAACGGCCGTTATTTGACCGAACCTCCGCTTATGATTACGATGAAGCGGGCTTGGAAGGACCGCTCCTGGTGACGACCGCTGCCGGACTGCCCGGCACGTACGCCCTCAAGAAGGACCCCCGCCTCAGCATCGACGAGAGGATGAGGGCCATGGGCAACTCCGAGCTGTCGCAGAGGCTGCGGGAGCTGCAGAGGCGCGTCGACCGTATCGACCGGGCTTTGGTCGTCATCGCCTTGGCCGTCGTATCCGTATTCCCCGTCTTGGCGGTGCTTGCATGAGGGTCCGCCGCAGCTATTACCTGAAACCGCAGACCGCCCGGTTGCTGGATACCCTGAGCATAACGTCCGGGGAAGAGAAATCGGATATCGTGGACCGTGGCATCGTCTACGCCTACGTGATGCGCAAGGCCTTGCCGCCGGAACTGATCATCGTGGTGGAACGGATGGCGGATGAGATCATGGCGGCGTCGTGCGTGATGCCCGTTGACCGATGACGATGATCTTTGACTGCGGGTCACTTGATGTCTTCCACTCTGATCCCCGCATTCTGCAACAGCGCCACAGCTTCACGGAGGCCCTCGGCCTCCTTGGCGCCGCTGTCGATCCTCTTGCCGTCCTGGGTGTGCATGACCAAGAAATACGGCTCGTTGCCGTCATCGGAAGGCCTGAATATCAATTGGGCCATTTTCAATCCTTGGAACGTTATCTCCGTAGGTCTCCTGAGGATGTGGTCGATGTAGTCGTTCTTGAGGACAATCTTTTCATCCACTATGATCATCGATGATGAGTCACGGCGTTCTTGATGGGCGAAGAACTCGCTGAAGAGAAGGAACATGCCGGAGATGGTCCCGATGAACGGTATCATGTAGACCCAATTGTTGCTGTCCATGATGGACACGAAGGCGATGGCGATGATGACCGCCAATGCGGCACCGTCCACACGGAACATGCGGATGAACCGGCGTCTCTTTGGAAACGGGATGCCTTCGATTTCCAACATCATTTCTTCCTCTCGTTGAATTTCATAGGAGGATACCTGCCAGTCTTCTTCCTACACTGTTCGCGCATCTGTTGAGCCACATCCTTTGCCAATATGGAGGAGGAATAACCGTTGTCCAGGAAAAAATGACCCCCACCCAGCCCCGCCTCTCCTCGTTTCGAAGGATTCCCTGGCTCGTAATAGAATACCGTGATCTCTTCCCACTTGATGAATTTCGGACGTCTGAATACGAAATATAATGTTGCACCGTCTTCTTCGATATCCACATATCTGGGAGCCTTCACGTACGATTGATACCATGCTAGAATCAAAACCACAGAACCTATCACAATAAAAATCAATGCCGCAAATAAATTTAATGTGAAGAAGTAAGCCACGGATCCAAAGACCGAATAAATAAAGAATACAAAGATGACGCCAATCAGGCGCTTGAATGAAGGTTTATTATCCATTCTCATACAAAACAACACCTCTTGTTTTCAATTATGGTCGTAAGACGCAGCTCCGATGCTCAATAATAAAGAAATTCCACCAATGATTAATGATGTTATACAGACTCCCTTTGTAAAAGCATTTGATTGTCCCGATACCAATGGATAAACACTCGTTCCTATCGAAAAGAGGCTTAACCAGAATCCAGTGAATATCAGTCCCATGTCTCCTCCTGTGTTGAACACCCCCATGAATGACAACGCGGAAGCTATCAATGCAGCTACAACACCTGCAACACCTAGTTTGAACATGAATGCCGACACGCCCGCCTCATAAAGACCGGCCACTGCAATCTGGGCAGCAAATATTCCGACAGCCATGGATGTGATGGCGAATACACTCCTCCAATCCCTTGCTTCCGTGCTGTTGTCATCCCCATCCGGAGCGATGCCTAGTTCCTCTGCAATCAGGAGGGAGCCCTCCATGTCATTCGGATCCATTACCATGAACGTCGTATAGTCGACGGTAGGATTGGATTCTGCACCATCATGGGAGAACACGGATTGGATGATAACGGTCGTAACGACTGTCATGGCGATGGCGAATAAGAAACTGGCAACGGACGCCGTGGCCGTCAGGGCGATGACTACTGCCGTGATTATGGCTGCCAGGCCGAAGGCCAACCAGAAGAAGTCCCCCTGGAAGGCCTGCGCCAAGGCCTGCATGGAGTCAATCGTCACGTATCCTAGGCTCTCGTAGTCAGCGACCATCAATGACATGGCGTAGGCGATGCCCTGGCAGTAGCCCATCCACATCTGGCTCAGGGGCAGGAGCACGGACTCCATGAACCCGGAGCAAATGGAGAGGACGGTCTGGATGATGAAATCGACCAGGATGCTTAGGCTCTCCACCACCGCATCAATGGCACCTTGGACTGCATCGGCTATGGCAGTGCTCAAGCCCCCCAGGAACCCCAGCCCCAACTCGACGATGTGATGCACGATGTATATGACGGATGTGGCCTCCAAGGCCAAGAACTCGAACACCATGTCGGTGATGATGGTGACGGCGCTGCCGAGGTAGTTGGTCCCCGCCCCCAGGCCGGCGTTCTCGATGTAGGTGGGGATGGCAGATACCACATGGTACGGCAGGTGCAGCAGGTAGACGTCCTCATCGTCCACGGCCACATGGTTTCCGATACGCGACCCTTGCGGGTCATGGGTAAGGTTGTGCAGGATGCGTTCGGCCGCCTGAGCGGTGACGTTCTGGAAGAACACCGCGATCACGTGGGCCGAGGCACTTCCGTAGTTTCCGTAATAGAACGAAGCACCCTGCAGGTCGGCAGGCACGCCCCCGCTGAGGTTACAGAGTGACTGGTTCATGGCGCACTGCAACGCTATGGAGCGGGGGACGATGATGGTGGTCCCGCCGCTGCTGAAGTTGCTGCTGCTTCCAGTGACGTTCAAGTTGAACATGAAGACCCGGTCATCGGCGCTGTAGCGGTAGGCGCCGGTGGCATTGGCATCCAAACCATAATCGCCGCTGTCCCCGGTCCCGTTGATGATGATCACATCCGATTTGTCGGCGATGACCACCTGCAGGGAGGCGTTGAGGTAAGCGTCCGCATCATTGTCGAAAAGCTGATTGCTGCCCTGTGTGGGATGGTATGTCTTCTGGACGGAGAGCGTCTGGTTGAGATAAAGGGTCATTCGGTCTGAGCCCGCGGATGGGTCCAGATCCAGTTTGATGTCGTCCCCCAGCCATCCGGCATCATCGGCGATGGCGGTTATCCTCACCAGAGCATAGGTGCTGTCCTCGGGCACATCGATGTCGTATGCCCAGCCGGGAGAATAAAGGGTTCCTTTCTGGGCCGCCAGCCTCTTGGTGCAGAAGGAGCGGTCGTTGACCTCCACCCCGAAGAAGATGTTGCGGTTGCTGCCCAGACTTATGAGCTCAAGTGATTTGTACTCCTCGATCACCACCCTGAGGACGGCGTCACCGAACCAGAGGTCATTAGCATCGTATGTCCCATCATCGTCGGTGTCCGCCTTGCTTGGATCCAAAATATGACCGCAGGGTGTGTTGCCCAGGATCTCGTTGAGATCGGATATGCCGTCATTGTCGCTGTCGCTGTCGCGGGGATTCGTGTACCATCCGTACTCCCCGAAGTTGACCTCCTCCCCGTCCGACAGGCCATCATTGTCGGAGTCTGAGTCCAACGGGTCGGTGGTGGCGTTCACCTGCACCTTGACATATTCTATACGGCCGTAGTTGCCATCTCCGCTCACGTCACTGATTATGACGTGCATGTCCCAACCCAGATAGAAGTCCGAACGGGAGTAGAAGTCCAGGAGATCGATGCACAGGAAGAGGTTGGCCCCCGCCCCCACACCGGAGCTCCGGACGGTGGTGGCGAACAAGGAGGAGATCAGGTATGTCTTGATCCTGATCTGGGACTGATCCGGATGCATCAACCCCACCAGCAGGCATATGGATTGGACGTGATAGGGGATGGAGGGCAGGTAGACAGTCACCGTCCTCTGCCCGCCGTCCGGGATGCTCAGGAGGCTATCGGAATCATAGATGTACGAGAAGCGCTCCGAGCCATCCTCCAGGCCGTCATCGTCGGTGTCCGGGTCGGTGGGGTCGGTCCCATAAGAGTCGATCTCTACCCCATCGTCCAAGCCGTCTGAGTCAGTGTCGGCGGAGAAAGGGTTCAAGGCGTACGTGAACGTGCCTATGGAGGACATGGTCACCCGGATGGCCTCCTGGGCATCGGGAATGCCGTCATTGTCTTGATCCATGCAAACAACCATGTTGTCCACTGCTACGGTGGAGGATGCGACTATTTCGAAACATATCGTCAATCCATCGTAGTCCGTGTTGCCATCGTACATGTCCGTATTAATCGTTTTAAAGGAGATGACGTTCCACCATCCGTTACCGTTCAGATTGCAGATAGTGCTGAATGTCCCATCCCCAGTGCACTGCCTTATAGACGCTGGGCTGCTTGTATTATAGGCAATCGTGATGATGTACGACATGCCGCTTATGGCCCCGTTGAGATAGAAATCCGCATTCATTCCCGCAACGGTATTCCTGATGGTTCTGCCGCCCGATGTGGTCATTGAAGACCATTCATCGTTGTCTGAAATGCTGATGCCCGGAACAGGATGGGTGTCCATGTCACCGCTGATACCCACGTCCGTGGTCCTCTGCGAAGTCCAGAGCGTCACCTTGCTGAGATTGACGACCGAGGATGTGAAACGGATACGGATGTTCATCCCCGCATCGGATGAAACGTCGTAATACTCGTTCTCATTGAGCTGGATGACCGCCACGGTGCCCCATGCTTCCAACGTCCCTAATGCTATCCAAGAAGCACCGTCCCATTGCTGTACGGCTATGCCGGAGCATTCCGCCAAGATGCTTAGCTCCAAGAAATAACTGCTTTCAACAGAAGGAATATTGACGATCATGGCCGCATTGGCGGAACCGTTGATTACGGTGCCGTCCATCGTCCATCCGTTTTCCATCATCACGCCGGGGTTGCATTCGATATCACCGAAGAAATCAGAGTCCCAGGCTACAGATACAGCGTTTATGGAATCCACGGTGACGGTGTCGTCGAAGCGCAGTCGTACGTTCATTCCCAATAACAGATCGGAATAATCGGTAAGATAGGAAGGTTCCAGAAGGAAAGTGTATTTCCAATAAGTGGACATCCCCGGTAGCGTGGCCACATGCACCCATATGCCATTCATGAATACGGAGACGTTCACGTCCTCGGTGCAGCTGTAACGTATGCTGAGCTCGTAGTAGGTGTTCTCTTGATACGTGCCTTCATAGATATTGAGGAAGAAGCTGGCGTTTGTGGAAGCGATACGGGCGCCGGAAACCGGATCCGCCCACTCTACGGAATCGAAGATACTGATGCCCGGCAGGTGTGAGGCGGACTGATTATCATCGGCAGCGCCTACATCAAGGACGAACTTCTCATATCCGGCGCTGAGGATGATGTTGAGGTTGTAAGAACCGTCCCCGGACCCGGAGACGTGATGCACGCGTACCTTCCATATGCCGTCCGAACCGATGCTGTGCACGATCGACTCGTCCGAACCGATGCCATTGGTGGAAGATGAGGCCAAGGTGTCCGTTGGATCGTAGAGCTGCAGGTCGTAATTCAGAACAGAGGGGACGTTGAGGAAGAGGGAGAGGGTTTCGCCGGCCAGGAGGCCGATGGCGTAATAGTCATCGGTGTCCACGGACGGATCCAGGTATCCGGTGTGGTTGCCGGGGACGATGGGGGATGCTTCGACGAGGGAATCGCCGGCGTCACCCGCCAAGTCGGCATCGGCGATGCCGGAGGAATCGGCACGTACATCGGCCATCACCACATGGATGGCCAAGGCGAGCATCAAAAGACAACAGAGCACACTAAGACATTTACGGACCGGCGACCTCACTTTCTGACCTTCTCAAGTTTTAACCCCACCCTTCCTTCTTACCGATGTTTTGTTTTTTATGCGATATATAATATTAACGAAATTATGGGAACGGGAATGGAAGGATTTGTCGACCCTGCATATGACCCATCCGGACGTTAGGTGAAGAGATATCCAGCAGTCCCTGATGTCATGCCAGTCAAGAATTCCGCTATCGAAACTATATAAGCTTAACCAAATGATGCATTTCTGTACATATTTGTACACTATGAACAGATTATCCACAAGTGACGTTGAAGGTGCGAAGATTCCCTTTTGTCGCCATGATGATTGTGGCCCTCCTGTTATTCATGCCCTTGGTGCCGGGTAGCGAAGCCTATAAATCAGCAGATGGAGGGTCATTCACTTACAATGAACTGCTGAGATACAGCGCTGCCGTCGGTTATTATGACGATGGAATCTGGATGTGGGTAGTTGCAACTGTCCCTGCGACGGCGACGGTCACTGATTCTGATTGGGAACTTCTCGATTCCTGGTCTCATATCAACGGCGACACCTCATTCGTTTTCGTCAATCATGACCGTTCCAGCGGGAACCATTCCGTGACCGTCACGGCTACACAGGACGGGTCTGCTCCCGAACGTCTCTTGGAACAAACAAGGACATACACCTTCGATTTGGAAGTAGATTGTTTCGATTTCATTTCCTGGGACCTCCGGATTGCCGAGTATGAATTCGACACCGATCGACATTATTACGAGATGACGGACATCATCATGCGGGAGACCGATGGGTTTTACCTTAACGCCTACACGTCCTTCGACCGATACACCCAAATTCATGTCGGAGAACTGCCAGAAGGTGTTGCGGCTAACTTCTTCTATGGCGATCTCCTACAGATTCAGGGTAGTGATCTCGAGGTCGGCACACATAGGATACAACTGGACCTCGAATACGCGTTGCTACTGCCTTCCACCGCCAACCCGGAGCTGATACTGCACGGGCAGACCATCCATGTGGATTTCAACGTCACGGTCATCCCAGATGACGATGTCATCGTCACGTCTCCTGTGACAGATGTCATCGAGGGCGATTACTATCTATATGCTCCGGAAACGGATGGGAGGCCCTGCAATCTGGAATGGGACTATGCCAAACCCGTACCGTCCGGGATGACCATCCAAAGGGATGTATCGGACGGCATCGTCAGGGAGATGATACACGGAATCGCCACGCAGTCGTTTGCGATGTCGTTCCAAGCCATCATCATACACGGGATGCGGATCATCCATCAGAATACGACCGTCAGCGTGCATCCCCTGCTGACTCAGCGCTGGGTGGGGCCTACCGCCGTGAATGAAGGCGACTGGGGAGCCATCCTCACTATAACTGGGCCAGCGAATGTGAGCTTTGAAGGCCTTCCCGAAACGGTCTCGGTCACGAAGCCAAGCGACACCGCTTACCATCTTATCGGTGATCTTTCGCCAGGAACCTACGAGGTCACCGTGAGGGCGGAATCCGATTACGTACGTACCCAATATTCCAACGTCACCTACGTAATCAACGTCCTCCCTGCCCTGGAGTTCATCAGCTCCCCTCCGTTGGAAGGTATGGCTAACCATGCTTGGGAGTACTCGCCGCAACTCAACGACGCTGATGCGACCATAACCGTATTGGATGCCCCTGATTGGATGAGATTCGAGAACTGCACTCTGTCCGGGACACCGCCAGAACCGGGGGTCTACAACATATCCCTGCGCGGTTTGCGGGAGGATCCTTTCGATCAAGCGTACCAAGAGTTCACCGTCATCGTGGGATATGACGGCCTCAGCCCCATCGCCGCCTTCTCCACCAGCCGGCAGCAGCTGACCGTCCAGTTCACCGACCGTTCCTGGGGGGCCGCCAGCTGGCACTGGGACTTCGGGGATGGGATGAACAGCACCGAACGCAACGTCAGCCACACCTACGCCGCCAACGGCACCTACGCGGTCACCCTGACCGTCACCAACGATTACGGCGAGGACGTTCTCACCAAGACCTTTCTGCTGAAGGTCGGAGTGACGGATGAGGAAGATCAGGAAGACGGTCCCGTCATCGTCGGCCCCGGGTTCCCATGGGCCCTTCTCCTGATCGTGCCGATGGCCGCCTGCGCCATCGGATACCACCGCACCCGCAACCGGTTGCTGCTGGCATCCATGCTGGTGCCGCTTGCCATCCTGGCCGTGCTCATGTTATATTAACTTAACTAAATGATGCATTTCTGTACATATTAGTACATTGATAACCAATAATCCTCTGTGACCGAACCTTCGGCCATTATGCCCGCCTAGGGCAAGAGGAGAATAACGGATGCACTCTCACAAATTCATCGCCATGGCGCTAGTTCTCGCCATGGTGCTGACCGGCATGGCCGTGCTCATGCCCAACGCCTCGGCTGCCTCGCAACACAACATCATCACCGACGCTCCGGACACGGTGGAGGTGGGTACCGAGTACCGGTATGCACCTGACATGCCCACTCAGCCGTGGTCAAATGAACCCTGGACGTTTTTGATGAATCCTATGTACTATCAGAACATGGTCATCAGTGGAGCGTCCTGGCTAAGCTATGACCCATCCTCCGAGGAATTCTTCGGAACCCCGACCGTCACCGGTGTCTACAACATCTCCGTGGCCTGCAACATTGTATTAGTGGGGGAAACGGTCAACACCTGGACAGTCAACGTGGTGGAAGCCGATCCTCTGGCCTTCACCAGCTCCCTGGGAGAGGTGGACCAGTACGGGAATTATAACCTCATGCTCCTGGCTGGCCATTACGACCCGGTGGAGTACACCCCCACGACCAACAAGGATGCCGTCATCACCGCCATGGATGAGAACTATGAGTCCCTCCCATCCTGGATACTCTGGCAGGACGGCAAGCTGACCATAACATCCCAAGAGGGCCTCTCCAATACTTGGGTGGTGCTGAGCGCCACTGCCGGCAGCGAGACCGTGGAACAGTGGATATGGGTGAACTTCAGCCCTTTCGAGTGGGTCTATGATACGATATTAGCTGGTTTTCCCGACACCTACCTGACGGACAGCAACTCCAACATAGATACGCCCATTATGGGTGATGGCACCGTCACCGTTGTGGACGGCCCCGATTGGTTGATCGGAGAGGTTTCAAGCTCCTCGGCCGGAACATTCTCCTTCCGTCCCCCGGAAGCCGGCCTCTTCAACATCACTGTGCGCGCTGATTCCTCTGTCAACCCGGACGTGAGCATCTTCGGGAACTTCAGCATCAGAGTCT
>JBFWLS010000008.1:0-10827 GCA_050251995.1 Candidatus Methanomethylophilaceae archaeon | reverse complement strand
GGGCATGATCCGTCTGGATCCCGAGCGAACCGGGGGCCGGAACATCGAGATAAGGGTAGGCAGGAGAAGAGACGAGAACGGCAGCATCGACCCGCAGGCCAAGAGCACCGTGCGGGTGGAGGTCCCCGTGGTAAGGGAGGCCAACGGATATCTGCATCCCCTCACCCCCATGGAGGCCCGTCTCCGGAACGTCAACTACCTGGCGCCCATCTATCTGGACTGCACGGTCATAGAGGACGGTGTGGAGAGGCCCCCGGAGTCCGTGCACATCGGCGACCTGCCCATCATGGTGAAGTCCTAGAAGTGCAACCTCCACAAGCGCAACATCCTGGAGAACGCCAACCATGAGCTCAGCGAGGATGAGTACGACGAGCAGCTCTGCCGGAACAAGGAGGACCCCCGTGACCCCGGAGGATATTTCATCATCGGCGGCACGGAGAGGGTGCTCATCACCTTGGAAGACCTCGCCCCCAACCGGGTGATGGTGGAGTACAACGAGCGCTACGGCACCCGTCTGGAAGTGGCGAAGGTGTTCTCGCAGCGCGAGGGTTACCGTGCCCTCACCCTGGTGGAGAAGAAGAAGGACGGCATGGTCACCGTCACCGTCCCTGCCGCCTCCGGCCAGATCCCCCTGGTGGCCTTGATGAAGGCCCTGGGCATGGACAACGAGCAGGACATCTACGAGACCATCGTGTCCGAGCCGGAGATGGCCAACATCGTCTACGCCAACATCGAGGAGTGCTTCGACAAGAAGACCTACCCCCCCAACGGCATCCACACCACTGAGGACGCCATCGTCTACCTGGAGCGCAAGTTCGCCACCGGGCAGGCCAAGGAGTACCGGGTGAAGAAGGTGGAGTCCATCCTGGACCGTTCCCTCTTACCCCACCTGGGCGACACCAAGGAGGACCGCCTCAAGAAGGCCATCTTCCTGGGCCGCATCGCCCGCGCCGTCCTGGAGCTGTCCCTGGACCTGCGCAAGGAGGATGACAAGGACCATTACGCCAACAAGAGGCTGAAGCTCTCCGGGGACCTCATGGAGGACCTCTTCCGGGTGAGCTTCACCAACCTCATGAAGGACCTCAAATACCAGCTGGAGAGGAACTGGGCCCGGAAGAAGGATGACATCCGCATCCCTTCCTCCATCCGCCCCGACCTGCTCACGCACCGTCTCCTGCACGCCCTGGCCACCGGCAACTGGGTGGGCGGGCGCGCCGGCGTGTCCCAGCTCCTGGATCGGACATCCAATATGTCGTCCATGTCCCATCTGCGTCGAATCACCTCTTCCCTGACGCGGAGCCAGCCTCACTTCGAGGCCCGTGACCTGCACCCCACCCAGTGGGGACGCCTGTGCCCGAACGAGACCCCCGAGGGTCAGAACTGCGGTCTGGTGAAGAACGCCGCCCTGATCATCGACGTCTCGGAGGGATTCCCGGAGTCCGACGTCAAGTGGCTGCTCCGCGACCTGGGCGTGGAGAGCGTCAAGCAGCACGGCACCCGGGTCTACGTCAACGGCGACCTGATCGGTGTGCATGAGTCCGCCCGCACACTGGTGGACGAGATGCGGGAGCGCCGCCGTTGCGGCATGCTCTCGCACGGGATCAACGTCCGCTACGACGAGGAGATGGACGAGGTCATCATCAACTGTGACGAAGGCCGTCTCCGCCGCCCGGTGATGGTGCTGAAGGATGGACGCACCGTCCTCACCCGCCGCCACATCGAAGGCATCCGCGAGGGCAAGGTGCGCTGGATCGACCTCTTCCGGGAGGGAGTCTTGGAATGGATCGACGCCGAGGAGGAGGAGGACACCCTCATCGCTGTGGAGCCCTATCTGGCCCCGGAGGCCTGTGAGCACTGCGGCCGCTCCCTGTCCCCCATGGACACGGACTGGTTGAATCCGGGCCAGGAGGGCGACTGCATCGTCAAGTGCCAATTCTGTGGCGGCGAGATCAAGGTGCCCAGCAACCTGCAGCCGGAACACACCCACATGGAGGTGGACCCCATGGTCATCCTCGGTGCCTGCTCGGGACTGGTCCCGTACCCGGAGCACAACTCATCGCCCCGTGTCACCATGGGGTCCGGTATGGCCAAGCAGTCCTTGGGCATACCAGCATCCAACTACCGCATCCGGCCTGACACCCGTGGGCACCTGCTGCACTACCCGCAGCGCCCCATGGTCCAGACCCAGTTCATGGACTTCGTCGGCTACAACCACCGCCCGGCGGGGCAGAACTTCGTGGTGGCAGTGCTCTCCTACCATGGATACAACATGGAGGATGCCCTGGTCATGAACAAGAGCTCCGTGCAGCGCGGACTGGGACGCTCCACCTTCCTGCGGACCTACCGCTCCGAGGAGCGCCGCTACCCCGGCGGGCAGGAGGACCACTTCGAGATACCTTCCCCAGACGTCCGCGGTGCCCGTGCCGACCTGTCCTATGCCTCTTTGGGCGAGGACGGGCTCATCTACCCCGAGGCGGCCATATCCGGCGGCGACGTCCTCATAGGCAAGACCTCCCCGCCCCGTTTCCTGGAGGAGGAGACGGACTTCCTCACGCCCCAGAAGAGGCGTGAGACCTCCATCACCGTGCGTCCGGGGGAGAAGGGCTACGTGGACTCCGTGATGGTCACGGAGTCTGAGAACGGCAGCCGCCTGGTGAAGGTGAAAGTAAGGGACGAGCGCATACCGGAGCTGGGGGACAAATTCGCCTCCCGTCACGGCCAGAAGGGCGTGGTGGGTCGTCTGGTGCCCCAGGAGGACATGCCGTTCACCGCTTCCGGCATCACGCCGGACCTGGTCATCAACCCCCACGCCATCCCCAGCCGTATGACCGTCGCCCACGTCCTGGAGATGATCGGCGGCAAGGTCGGGGCCATGGAGGGCCGTCACATCGATGGCACGGCGTTCTCCGGCGAGAACGAGAAGTCCATCCGCGACGGCCTGGTGCGCAACGGCTTCGCCCACACCGGCAAGGAGACCATGTACGACGGCGTCAGCGGTCGGATGATCCAGACCGATGTGTTCATCGGGGTCATCTACTATCAGAAGCTGCACCACATGGTGAGCGGCAAGATGCACGTGCGCTCCCGTGGACCGGTGCAGATCCTCACCCGTCAGCCCACCGAGGGCCGTTCCCGTCAGGGCGGTCTGCGTTTCGGTGAGATGGAGCGTGACTGCCTCATCGGCCATGGCGCGGCCATGGTCATCAAGGACCGTCTGCTGGACGAGTCGGACGGAACGTATCAGTACGTGTGCGGCAACCCCAACTGCGGGCACATAGCCATAATGGACCGCCGCGGCGCCCTGCGCTGCCCGGTCTGCGGGAACAACACCAACGTCTACCTGGTGCAGACCTCGTACGCCTTCAAGCTGTTGATGGACGAGCTGCTGTCACTTGGTGTGGCCATGAGGTTGCAACTGGAGGACCTGAGATGATGAAAGGAGTCTCGAAACGGATAGGGTCGATCAAGTTCTCCTGCGTCTCCCCGGAGGAGATCAGGAAGATGTCGGCCACCAAGGTGATCACCGCTGACACCTACGACGACGATGGTTTCCCCATCGACATGGGTCTCATGGACCCCCACCTGGGAGTCATAGAGCCCGGCCTCCGCTGCAAGACCTGCGGCCACAAGGTGGACGAGTGCCCCGGGCACTTCGGGCACATAGACCTGGCCATGCCAGTCATACATGTGGGCTTCATCAAGGACATCAAGCGCCTGCTGGAGAGCACCTGCCGCAGCTGCGGCCGCATACTGCTCACCGAGGAGCAGATAGATACCCACCGCATCGCCAGCGAGCGCATGGAGGAGCTGGGCGGCGACACCATCGACCAGAAGCTGCTCACCAAGGAGACCTCCAAGGACGCTTCGTCCAAACCGATATGCCCGCACTGCGGCTCGGAGCAGATGAAGATCAAGCTGGACAAGCCCACCACCTTCCGGGAGGGCGACGACGGCCACAAGCTGACCCCCAAGGAGGTCAGGGAGAGGCTGGAGCGCATCCCGGACCTGGACCTGCTGCCCCTGGGGATCGATGCCCAGACCTGCCGGCCGGAATGGATGGTGCTCACCGCCCTGGCCGTGCCTCCGGTGACCGTGCGTCCGTCCATCACTCTGGACTCCGGCGACCGTTCCGAGGACGACCTCACGCACAAGCTGGTGGACGTCCTGCGCATCAACCAGCGCCTGCGGGAGAACCGCGACGCCGGCGCCCCGCAGCTGATCGTGGAGGACCTGTGGGAGCTCCTGCAGTACCACGTCACTACCTATTTCGACAACCAGACCTCCGGCATACCCCCGGCCAGACACCGCTCCGGCCGGCCGCTGAAGACCCTGGTGCAGAGGCTGAAGGGCAAGGAGGGGCGTTTCCGTTCCAACCTGTCCGGTAAGCGTGTGAACTTCTCCGCCCGTACGGTCATCTCCCCGGACCCGTTGCTTTCCATCAACGAGGTCGGGGTGCCCATATCGGCGGCCCGCGAGCTCACCGTGCCCGTGCACGTGAACGAGCACAACCTGGAGTTCCTGCGCACCCTGGTGGCCCGTGGCCCCAGCCCCCCGGAGGATGGGGAGGAGCACCTGGTGGGCGTGAACTACGTCATCCGCTCCGACGGTCGCCGTATCCGGGTCACGGACCGCAACGCCGAGAGCGTGGCCGAGGGTCTGGAGCTGGACTACACCGTGGAGAGGCAGTTGATGGACGGGGACGTGGTCCTCTTCAATCGTCAGCCGTCCCTGCACCGCATGTCCATGATGGCGCACACCGTGCGCATAATGCCCGGCAAGACCTTCCGTTTCAACCTCTGCGTCTGCCCGCCCTACAATGCGGACTTCGACGGGGACGAGATGAACCTGCACGTGCTGCAGAGCGACGAGGCCCGGGCGGAGGCCCGCATACTGATGGCGGTGCAGGAGAACATCCTCTCCCCCCGTTACGGCGGACCCATCATCGGCGCCATCCACGACCATGTGACCGGCGCCTACTACCTGACGCACGACAACCCCAAGTTCGACTCCATGCAGGCCTTGACCATCCTGTCCAAGCTGGAGCACAAGAGCCTGGTGGACCCCATCGAGATCGATGGTGAGAAGTACTGGACCGGCAAGCAGCTGTTCTCGCTGGTGCTGCCCCCGGATTTCCAGGCCACCTTCAAGTCCTCCATCTGCCAGAACTGCGACCACTGCAAGAAGGAGGACTGCGAGTTCGACTCCTACGTCAAGATCAGGGACGGCAAGCTGCTCTGCGGCACCATCGATGCCAAGGCCATCGGCAACTCCAAGGGCAAGATCCTGGACAGGATCGCCCGGGACTACGGTTCCGAGAGGGCGCGGCAGTTCATCGACGAGTGCACCCGTCTGTGCCTCGGCGCCATCATGAACCGCGGCTTCAGCACCGGTATCGATGATGAGGACATACCGGAGGAGGCCAAGCTGCAGATCCGGGAGTTCAACAAGGAGTCCGTGGAGAAGGTGGATAAGTTCGTGGAGTCCTACCGCGAGGGCACGCTGGAGCAGATGCCCGGCCGCTCCCTGCGGGAGACCCTGGAGGTGGAGGTCATGAAGGTCCTCGGCAAGGCCCGTGACGAAGCCGGCCGCGTGGCCGGGAAGCACCTGGGCATGGAGAATTCCGCCGTGGTCATGGCCAAGTCCGGGGCCAGGGGTTCCATGCTGAACCTGTCCCAGATGGCCGGTGCCGTGGGACAGCAGGCCGTGCGGGGGGAGCGTCTCTCCCGTGGCTACTGGAACCGCACCCTGCCCCATTTCAAGAAAGGTGACCTGGGAGCCGAGGCCAAAGGGTTCGTGGCCAACTCCTACAAGAGCGGCCTGAACCCCACGGAGTTCTTCTTCCACTCCATGGGTGGGCGGGAAGGACTGGTGGACACCGCCGTGCGTACCTCTCGTTCCGGTTACATGCAGCGCCGTCTCATATCGGCGCTGGAGGACCTGAAGCTCACCGCCGACTGTACCATCCGCAACACCGCGGACACCATCGTGCAGTTCCGCTACGGGGAGGACGGGGTGGACCCGTCCCGTGCCGTGCAGGGCAAGGCCGTAGACCTGGACGACGTGTTCGCTGATGTTCTGGGCGACGATGCCGAGCTGCTGCTGCAGCTGGAGGAGGCCAACATCGGCGAGGACTACGCCACGCTGGAGAAGGACGAGATGGAGTTCATCGAGGACGAGGAGACGACCTTCGACGAACCGGATTTCGGAGGTGAGTGAAATGGCCCGTAAAGACACCATTAAGGCCTTGGAGAGGAGAGGCATCGAGCCTGAGGCCATCGAGCTCCTCATGACCCGCTACGCCACCCTGGGCGAGATCGCCTCCGCCAGCATGGAGGACCTGGTGGCCCTGGGGTTCGAGGATCAGGCGGCGGAGAAGGCGTTGGCCCTGATCGGCAAGCGCAGCAGCTCCCGCAGCACCCGCGCCAAGAAGGTGGAGGAGGTGCAGGCGGTGCAGATGGAGCTGGTCTCCAACCCCCGCTCCTTCACCGAGGTGGAGAGCCACATACTCTCCCTGGTGGAGGAGATGGGCCTGCAGCTGCCCCTGAAGACCGTGGCCGACATCGCCAAGCGCATCCGGGACGTGAAGATCCCGGACCCCAAGATGCGGGCCATCCTGCAGGAGGCCAACAACAAGTACCTGGCGCACATCATGGACGTCAACGAGTCCGCCGGCATCATGGCGGCGCAGTCCATCGGTGAGCCGGGCACGCAGATGACCATGCGTACCTTCCACTACGCCGGTGTGGCGGAGATCAACGTCACCCTGGGCCTGCCGCGTCTCATCGAGATCGTGGACGCCCGCCGCGTGCCCAGCACGCCCATGATGGTCATCCGTCTCCTGGCTCCGGCCCGGGACGACGAGGGTATAGCCAGGATGGTCTCCTCCCAGGTCGAGATGACCAACCTCTTGGACATCTCCTCCATCGAGACCGATGTGACCAACATGCGCCTGCGCATCATCCCCGACCAGAGGAAGATGGACCAGAAAGGAATCAGCATGGAAGACATCTTCGAGCGCCTGAACAAGGTCCGTGCCGTGCGCGGGCTGGTGGAGGTGCGGGAGTTCGACCTCATCATACAGGCGGACGAGATGTCCTTCAAGAAGCTGCAGACCATGAGCGACGCCATCCGTCTGGCCAAGATCAAGGGCATAGACGGCATCACCCGTGCCATCATCAAGAGGGACGACCAGGGCGACGACGGCTACATCATCTACACCGAGGGCAGCAACCTGAAGGAGGTCCTGAAGGTGCCCATGGTGGACACCAAAAGGGTGATGACCAACAGCATCCAGGAGATCGCTGAAGTCCTCGGCATAGAGGCCGCCCGCAACTCCATCATCAACGAGGCCCGCAGCACCCTGAGCGAGCAGGGCATGAGCGTGGACATCCGCCACATCATGCTGGTGGCGGACCTTATGACCAACGATGGGGACGTGAAGGCCATCGGGCGTCACGGTATCTCCGGCAAGAAATCGAGCGTGCTCGCCAGAGCGGCGTTCGAGATCACGGCAGCGCATCTGCTGCACGCCGCCATCATCGGGGAGGTGGACCACCTGGACGGTGTGGCGGAGAACATCATCGTCGGCCAGCCGGTGACCTTAGGGACCGGGGCCGTGAAACTCGTTTACACTCCTAGGGGGAACAAGCAATGATCGATATCGGTAGAGCATTGAAATCCGCCGTCACCACGGGTGCCGTGGAGTTCGGCGTGGACCAGACTGAGAAAGCAATACGAAGCGGCAGGGCCAAGATGGTCGTGGTGGCCAGGAACTGTCCTTCCGATTACCTGAGCAGCCAGGAGCTGGGCGTGAAGGTGCACCGTTACGAGGGCAACAACATGGAGCTCGGTGCTCTGTGTGGGAAGCCCTTCTCCGTGTCTGCCTTGGCCGTCCTGGACGCTGGCAGCTCCAACATCTTGACGCTGTGAGAGACATGTCTGCAGAAATCGTACTAACCGAGGACACGCTCCGATACATCGCTCTCTTCGAGAGCATCACCCACACCAACGTCCGGGACTGCATGGAGGCCGACGACAAGCTGGTCTTCGTGGTGGAGCCCGGTCAGGGAAACAAGGCCGTGGGCAAGAAGGGCGAGCATGTCATACGTCTCAAGGACACCACCGGGAAGAACATCCAGGTGGTGGAGTACTCGGATGACCCGGCCCAGTTCGTGAAGAACGTGTTCCATATCTACGGGCCGCAGAAGGTGGAGATCGAGGAGCGCGGGAACATCACCCATGCCACGGTCACCGTGGACCCGTCCATCAAGGGGCGGGCCATCGGCAAGGCGGGCAAGAACCTGCGTATCGCCCGCGACATCGTCAGCCGGCACCACGAGATCCAGAGCATCAGCGTGGATTGAACCCCCCGGAGCGGGCCGTCAGGCCCGGCGGAAACGATTTGCCCCGCAAACCACTTCCTCCCTTCTGTACATCTAGTTCAGCGGCAGCCGCTCCACTTCCATACGGTCGGAGGTGGGGGACTCCTCCACCAGGAAGCAAGGCTCCCCCAGCTCCGCGGCCAGATTCTCCAGCACCCAGGGTGCCATCTCCAGCCTCCGCCTCTCCGGGTCGGGGTGCATGAGCTCCTGTGGCACCCCCCTTTGCAAGAGGGCCTGCATGAGCTCAGCCGGGTGCGTGGTCTTCACCAGCCCCTTCACCAGGGTGCCGTCCTCGGTCACCAACTCCCACTCCCGGGCGGTTCGCTCCGCCCTCCGCAGCAGGCGGCGGCGTAGTTGAACGGAATCCTTGAATCCGGAGGAGCAGTAGTGCACGGAGCGGCCACGGAACTCCTTCACCAGCTTCTTGGCCAGACGCTCCGAGCCCTTCACGGCGGCGGAGATGTCATCTTTGACCAGATAGCCATGCTCAAGCATCATGTCCCAGTTGCCCTCGGAGAACTCCAGCTCGTTCAGGTTCACGAAGGACACCCCCATGGAGAAGGCGTCCGTCATCAGCTGCCTTAGGGCATCGGCGTGGTCCGGCAGGGCCGGGAGCTCCAAGCCTATCTCGAGGTAGCATTCTGCCAGGATGCGTGACAGCTCCGTCTGCGGCAGGGAGGGCCACATATCCAGAGGAGGGTGGAAGCGGATCTCGTCCAGACCGGCCTCCTGCAACCCCTTCACCTTCTCCAGGTCGATGGTAGAGGTGTACAGGTGCACATGGTGCCGTGGCCCGAAATGGGTCTTCAGGAGACGCAGCAGGTGCAAGGTGCGCTCGTAGCACAACAATGGATCGCCACCGGTGATGCCGGTACCGGTGGCACCGATGCTCTCCGCCTCTCTTATGATCTCCTCGTCATGAGTCACCGCGGTCTCGTCCGCGTAGATGGTGTCGTGCCCTTTCTTCTCGTGCGAAAGTGGGCAGTAGAAACAGGACTCCCCGCAGTGCCCAGATACCAGGAGCACCATCTTGCTGCCCTCCTGGCAATGGACGCAGCCCGTGGGCAGCTCGCCGCTGTAGACCGAGCCGTTGCCCATCTTCCGCAATGACATAAGGACCTTCAATGAACCCGATAATTAATAATATCTCTTTCCGATGGCATGGACGAGGCAGGATGATGCGTTTGGACAGCCGATTGGTGCTCGCCTTGGACGAGACGGACCGTGAGAAGGCGTTGAGGGTCCTGGACCAGGTCTCCGACTGCGTGGACGCGGTGAAGATCAACTGGCCCCTGGTGCTCTCCTCCGGTCCGGGGATCATCGACGAGCTCTCCCGCTCCGTGGACGTCATCTGTGACTTCAAGGTGGCGGACATCCCCAATACCGTCTCCCTCATCGTCTCCCAGAGCGTCAAGCGCGGAGCATCCGCGGTCATCGTGCACGCCTTCACGGGCGAGGACTCGCTACAGGCGGCCCTGGCCGCCGCCGGGCAGGCGGAGGTCTATGCGGTGACGGAGATGAGCCACCCTGGCGCTGTGACCTTCACCGCTCCGCACGCGGAGGAGATGGCCCGCATGGCCATGCGTTGCGGCGTCCACGGGTTCATCGCCCCCGCCACCCGTCCCGATCGCCTCCGGGCCATCCGCGCCCTGGTGGGTGACAGGAAGATATTGTCCCCAGGGGTTGGGGCGCAGGGAGGCAGCGCCTCCGCCGCCATCGAGGCCGGTGCCACCTACGTCATCGTCGGCAGGGCCATCTACGGCGCCGAGGACCCGGCCGAGGTGGCGCATTCCCTCGTTCGGGAGTTGGAAGGGCCCCGCTCCTGAGTATATCTGGCCAGCACCCCTCTGGCGGGACAATCTGGCAATCTATTTATATGTAGTGAATTATCGGTTGCCATCACTCTGTAGAGGAGATTATACAAGATGGCTTTGAAGGGAAAAAAGACCGCAGGCCGCCCCCTCCCGCCATCCCCCGCTGACAACCAGGGCGAGGGTGGATGGTGGTCCCGTAACTGGCACACTTTCCTGGTGCTCATGGCGGTGGTTCTGCTGGCCTTCCTGTTGAGGGTCGTGTTCGTCTACGGGCTATCCACCGACGGCGGTTATTTCATGTCCGGTGGACCTGATGCCGCTTATCATCAGCGCATCATAGAGTACATCGTGGGCACCGGCTCCCATCTGGTCATCGACCCCCTCCTGAACTATCCCATGGGGATGATCAACCCCAACCCGCCCCTGATGGATTGGAGCGTAGCCCTGGGCGGCATGTTCCTCTCCCTGTTCGGCATGCCGGTCAACGATGCAGCGCTGTGGGTGCTGGTCATGCACACCGCCGTACTCGGCGCCCTGTCCTGCATCCCGGTCTACCTCATCGCCCGCGAGGCCTTCGGCCGCCGCGCCGGCATGGTGGCGGCTTTGCTATTCGCCGTGTCCGCTGGAGCCAT
>JBFWLS010000007.1:0-11400 GCA_050251995.1 Candidatus Methanomethylophilaceae archaeon | reverse complement strand
GGCAGAGCGGTAGGTGCCGTCCAGATTAGGGATGTACAAGCGACGGGGGCCGACGTATATGACATCCAGGAGGCTACGGGCATCCACGGCACTGACAGGCTGCGATATTTCGTTCTTGTCTAGGGTGAGGTCGATCCCATCGTCCTCTGGGATGAGTATCAGGGTCATGTCGTCATCGAAGACGAACTCCGCACGGTCGAAGGACATCTCGGCCAGATTCTCAAAGTCCCCTCGGAAGAGGTCGTAGATCATACGCACCAAGGTGCTCTTCCCCAGGCCATTGGGGGAATGGATGAAAGTTAGACCCTCCGGGCGCAGATTGACGGTATGGTCGAAGGTGGCGAACAGCCCTTTGATAGTGACGGAGGTCAGTTTCATGATATCCCTTCTACTTCTGCTTGAACAGATATATACCTTGTGGATGGCGCCACGCCCGCGTCTGCACGGATGCCCATAAACGGTACGTGCCTTCCAAACCTTATTTACCCCAAGGGGGATAACGCCCTTGCATGGAGGCAGTGCATGGATGAAGACCAGAGGTTCGAGGCTGTGCAGAGGTCCATATCAGAGAACGAAATCGACCGGGCCAAGGCACAGGTCCTAGCGATAGCTGAGGGCTCCTGCGACCCGTACATCCTCATCAAATGCGCATCCCTGTTGTTGGTCATCGAGGACTCAGAAGGGAGCAGCGTGTTGCTGGACCGGGTCATGAGCGTCCTGCCCCAAACAGAGGCGGGCCGCCTCTCTGTGGCCATCGCCATGCGTGGCATGGGCCGAGGTGAGGACGCGCTGGCGATTCTGGCCTCCTTGCCGGAGACTAATAGCGAGGCGACCTCCGAGCGGGCGTTCTCCCTCCATTCCCTGGGTCGCTACCAAGAGGCATTGCGTGTTCTGGAGTCCATGCCAGGACTCCAGGCTCGGCATCGCCTGCTACGGGCGGAAACCCTTTCTGACATGGGCCAGCAAGATGCGGCGATGGCGGAGCTAGAGGCCTTGATGATGGATCAAGGACCTTCTTATGAGGCCCTGGTGCAGAAAGCCAAGGTCCTGATTCGTATGGGCCGGCAGAAGGATGCGGTGCGCTTCGTGAACTCCCAGGTGAAAGAGGACAAGAAGAACGCCGACATGTTGGCCTTGAAAGCCTACGTCATGCGCATCAACGGCAAGGCCTTGGCAGCCATAAACTACGCCAACAGGGCGCTGAAGCTGGACTTGGGCCACGTGGGGGCGCTGGAGACCATGGCCCAGTGCCTGATGGAGAGGGGGAGGAAGACCGAGGCCAAGATGATGGCCGGAGCGATGTTTCAGAAGGACCCTGGCAATCCTGCCGCCTTCCGCATCCTTCGTTCGTGTTCTTGAGCATCACATCAATTTTTTGGGCGATGACGTATCATTTCTTTCCAGAAAACCGGGCTGAACAATACCAACACTGTCATTACTTCGAGACGTCCAGTCCACATGGAGAAGATTAGAATTATTTTTCCCAAAGGGTCCAAGGAAGCGAAGGAACCATAGGGTCCAAGTTGGCCCACACCTGGCCCAGTGTTGGTGATAGTGGTTATCGAAGCGGAAAGAGCCACGCTTGGAGACATCCCTATCAGGCTAAGTGCAACGGTACACCCAGTAACCACAAGTACAAAAGAAATGACAACCAGGATGATAGAATTCAGACCCTCGTCGCTCAATGAACCGGAATCGAACTTCACCGGCATCACTACCCGAGGATGGATCATCTTCAACAGGCCGTTGTAAAAATAACGAGACAAGATCGCGATGCGAGCGGTCTTCAATCCTCCGGCAGTTGATCCACTGGAGGCACCGATAAACACGAACAAGAACAACATCATTATTATTGGACTTGGGTATTGGACGAAGTCTTCTGTGGCGAAACCACATGAAGTGAACAATGAGACCACCTGAAAAAGCGATCCGCGTAATATCGATTCGAATCCATCCATACTAGTGGGGTTGAGGTCCGAATACCTCCAAACAATGGTCATACTGGTCAGTATCAGTATTATTGACAGAACCCAGCGGAACTCCGTGCTCTTGAGGTAGGTGACCTTCCTCTGGTACACGGCGCGGTAATGGAGGTAGAAACTGGTCCCGCCCAGGAACATGAAGACGATGACCAGCCACTGCACCGACGGGTCGAAGTAGCCGATGCTGGCGGAACGAGGGGAGAAACCGCCGGTGGATATGGTCGAGAAAGTAATGCACAAGGCATCGAAGCTCCCCACGCCCATGAGCAGGAGGGCCAGGAGCAGTACCGCGGACAATCCGATGTAGATGACATGGAACTCCCTCGCTGCCTCTTGGATACGCACCGTGAAATTGTGCAGGTCCAGGCTGGGGCCCTCGTTGCGGAACAAGTTGCGTCCCCCGATGCCCAGCATAGGGAAGATGGTTATGAAGACCATGATGATCCCCGCACCCCCCAGCCACTGCGTCAGGCTACGCCAGAGCAGGATGCTGCGGGGCCAGGATTCGATGTCGGTCATGATGCTCGCGCCTGTAGTGGTGAAGCCGCTCATGGACTCGAAACAGGCATCCAACAGCTCCATGCCTGACATCAAGTAAGGCACGGCGCCGACGAACATCACCATTATCCAGGACAGGGAGACCACGAAGATGCCTTCCACAGGCCGGATGTTGGCGGAGGTCCGGAAAAGGAGCACCAGTGGCATGGATATCAGCACGCAGGCCATGATGGGGTAGAGGAAAGGCTCCGGGGGCTCATGGAAATAGAGGGCGGTGAGCAGAGGTACCAGCATGGAGAGGGATGTCCAGAGCAGCAGCAGTCCCATTAGCCGTACCACGGTGCTCTCCCAACGGAAGAATCGTTTGGTCAGAACCATGGTCGGCAACACCCCTGGCACCTCAGATCCCAGCCTCGATGGCGATGTGGAAGAGCCTCTCCAGTCTGGACATCTTCACATCGTAGGCGTAGATGAGTAGCTTGTCCCCCACCATGAGGGGAGTGTTCAGACGCGGGAATATGGCCTCGCCATCCCGCATGATGGCTACGATGCGCGATCCGTCCGGGAGCTTGAGGTCGCCCACGGGAATCTTGGACAGCCCGCTCTTCTCGTTCAAGGTGATGCTGAAGAAGATTTCTTTCTGATGCCGCATCTGCAGGATGGCGCTCTCGTCCGAGATGATGCGCTTGATGATCTCGTTCGCCACCACGCGGTGGTAGCCGATGGCACCATTGATGCTTGTCATGGCGAAGACGTCCTCGTACTCCCGGCGGGAGTAGCGGGATATGACCTTATGGATGCCCAGCTGTCTGGCTACCAGGCAGGCCAGGAGGTTCTTCTCGTCGCTGTTGGTGGCGCTGATGAGCACATCCGCGGCCCCCACGTTCTCCGCTCGTAGTGCACGGGGGTCCACGGCGTTAGCGTTTATCACCAACACATGGTCGAAGTCCCGGGAGAGCGCATGGCATTTGTTCTCATCCTTCTCCAAGAGACGTACGTAGTATTTCTCCTTCTCAAGCAGTTTGGCGATGCGGCGACCAATGATGCCTCCGCCTAAGATGACGAAGTCCTTGGCCTCTCTGGGCATGCCCATCATGCGGTTGAATTGATCTATGCCATTCTTTTTACCCAGGACGCAGACCAGGTCGCCCTCCTGCAGCTGCGTGGACTCGTTCAGGACGATAACCTCCTCGCCTCGGTAGATGGCCACTATGGAGGCCAGGTCAGGGAGGTTTAGGTTGATCACCGCTTCGCCCAGGACGCTGCTGTGCTCCTTGCGGACGATGAAAGTCACCACCAGGAGGCCCATGGCCTCTAGCTCCTCATAGTCCACAGAGTTCTCGATGAGGGCGATGCGGGCCATCTTCTCCGCCGTGAGAAGCTCGGGGGAGATGATATGGTCTGCGCCCAGGTAGGCGCCAGTGGATTCCACCTTGAAGATGTATTCGTGATCGCGTATCCGGGCCACGGTCTGGATGTCTGGCTTGATGGCCTTAGCGGCCATGCAGGCGAACATATTGGTCTCGTCCGACTGTGTCACCGCCAACAGCATGCTGGTGGATTTGGAGATGATCTTCTGCAAAACGACCGGGCTGGCTCCGTTCGCCTGCAGGGTGCCCACGTTCAGGGATTCCTGCACCTCAGTGACCTTCTTCTCGTCCAGGTCCACCATGGTGACGTTGTGGATGCGGGACAAGGCCTCGGCAATGGTGTAGCCGACATTCCCCGCTCCGATTATGATGACGTCCATTTGCTATCCCTCGATGCGCATCCGCGATTGCATTCAATCAAAATTCATGTATTTATGCGATTTGAAAGTATGTTTAAATAAAAGAGAGTCTAGCGGACGGCCTTCCTGGCCTTTCTGAGGCCGAACATCATGAAGAAAAGGGAGAAGAAGTAGATGCCGATGAGCCCGATGAGGAAGTAACCCCCGAGATAGCTGTTCCTGGCGAAGTCCAGGAAGGTATGGTAATCGAAGGAGGCATAGATGTTGGGGTTCTGCAGGAGGTTCGTGATGTAATCAACCACGGTCTGTAGGGTGATGTCGGGCAGTATGATGCCGGAGAACTCTGAGGCCATGGACCCGGACGAGAAGGCCAGCAGGCCGAGTATGGTCACGCCGGAAGTCATCGCCACGAGCACCGCCATCCTTCTCATGGTGGCCATAATCTGTGTGTGGATTCTTAAAACTATCACCCCCGCCGGCCATGGAGAAGATATATAATCGGAAATCCACTACCTGGGAACCATGTGGAAACCATTGGATGTAGAGACCTGGAAACAGTCACGCTTCGCCTCCATCGAGGACGTCACCGACAAGGCGGTGGAGATCATCGACCAGGTGCGGCAGGATGGTGACAAGGCCCTCCGGGAGCTCACCAAGAGGTTCGATAGATGTGACATAGGAGCCATCGCTGTCAGCCGGGAGGAGATCGAGGACGCCTACGAGCAGGTGGACGAGGAGCTCTTGGAGGCGTTGGAGCTGGCGTCAATGAACATCGAGCGTTTCCACGAGATGCAGTTCCGAGACGGCTTGTGGTTGAGGGAGATGGAGCCCGGGGTAACCCTGGGAGTGAAGACCACCCCGCTGCAGCGGGTAGGGGTCTACGTTCCCGGAGGCCGGGCATCCTATCCCAGCACCGCCCTGATGTGTGTCATACCGGCACGGGTGGCCCAGGTGGAGGAGGTGGTTTGCTGCACCCCCTCTCCCGTCAGCCCGGTCACCTTGGTGGCTTTGGACTTGGCCGGTGTGGATGAGATCTATCGTGTGGGCGGTGTGCAAGCCATCGCCGCAATGGCCTTGGGCACAGAGTCGATCCCTCCGGTGCAGAAGATTGTCGGCCCGGGGAACGCCTACGTGACGGCAGCCAAGACCCTGCTCCGTGGCCTGGTGGAGATCGACTTCCCCGCCGGTCCCAGCGAGATAGGAATCATTGCGGACACCTCTGCGGTGCCGGAGTTCGTTGCCGCGGACATCCTGGCACAGGCAGAGCACGATCCCAACTCCGCCTGCGTCCTAGTGACCACGGACGAGACGCTCATAGCTCGGGTGGAGGGATGCATCCATGACCAGATGGCAGGCGCGCCCCGCAAGAAGATCATCCTTCAGGCCCTGGAGAACTCCGGCCATATCCTGGTCCGCGATCTGGAGGAGGCCGTGCGCACCATGGATGCCATTGCCCCGGAGCATCTCTCAATTCAAGTCTCCGATCCGTTGACCGTTTTGAATATGGTGCAGAATGCGGGCTCCATCTTCGTGGGGCCCTATGCTCCAGTGTCCTGCGGCGATTACGCCTCTGGCACCAATCACGTGCTGCCCACGGCTGGCCACGCCGCCTCCTTCTCTGGTCTGGACGTCTCCCATTTCCAGAAGAAGTCCTCAGTACAGATAGTCACCCGGGAAGGCCTGGAGAATCTCTCCGACATCATCGAGATCATTGCCGAGGCCGAAGGACTGACGGCACACGCGGAAGCGGTGCGCATTCGTCGCTCACAGTAATGTAGACAGAGATCGGCCAGCGAAGGCGCCTCCCAGGCAGAGGAAGGCGTTCAGAAGCACGTTGATCGTTGCCAGGCCGAGTTCCCCGTTCACGAACAAGCTCACCGTGTCCACCGTGAAAGTGGACATGGTGGTGAAGGCCCCAAAAACGCCGACAAAGAGGAAGAGGCGCACCGCTGTGCTGATGCCTGGGCCGTCCAATAGTTGGAAGAACAGCAGGGCCAACAGGAAGCTTCCCAGGAAGTTCACGACAAAGGTGCCCCAGGGGAACTGCGAACTGTCGAAGAGCCTGCTCACGCCGTATCGGAGCACGGTCCCAACGGCCCCTCCCAAGGCCAGATAGGCTACGGTGCTCAGGTCCTCCCAGTTCACGGGGGTGCAAAGAAATAGCTGTAATTATTATTTATCGTGGGCTGGCGGGCGGAAGGGCTTTGCACCGGTTAACACCAGACAGAATGAAAGCCTTAATTAATGATGATTAGGATATTATTGGATGTCATGACAGCGCCCCGCATCCTCATTGTAGAAGACGAAGTCGTTGTCGCCATGTACATCGAGACCGTCCTATCCTCTTTCGGCTTCGATGTGGTGGGCACGGTAACCAACGGAGAGGATGCCCAGAAGCTGGTGAGGGAGGCCTCGCCGGACCTGGTGCTCATGGATATCAACATAGAGGGCGACTATGACGGTATCGAGACCACCCGTCGTATCAAATCGTTCTCCGCCGTGCCGGTCATTTTCGTCAGCGCCTATATCGACAAGGAGACCAAGGAACGAGCCAGCGACACCGAGCCCGCTGGCTATCTAGCGAAGCCTTTCAAGAACAAGGAGCTCCGGGACATCATCAACGAGACCCTGGCCAAGGACTGATCATATCTCCGAGGCGCTCTGGGACATCATGCCGTTCGTGAATGCTGCCACATGCAGTGCCCTCTCCGCGAACTCCACTGGCCCGTACATCACGAAGTCAGCCCCAGAGGCGATGGGTAGTGTCACCGCCGCCAGATCCACGTAGCGGAACAGCTTCCTCTTCTCATCGTCCATGTCCTGGAACGGACCCCAGGTCTCCACGCTGTTGTGGAGGGCGCAGCCGCAGGGCAGGCCCCATTTGGCTTTGGCCACTAGGATGGAGCGGAGGCTGGAACCCGCCATCTGGTCGAAGCCGGTGGCGGCGGTGTCTATCAGCGGTCGCTTGATGCCATGCCTCTCTGCCTTCTGTAGCAGACCCTCCTTTAGGAGGTCGCCTCCATCGTCCAGAAGGTATATCCTACCTTTGGTGGAGATGTCCGAAGGATTGAAAGCCAGTATCACCGAGGCATCCACCTCGTTCTCGGCCAGGGAGCGCCATTCCTCCTCGCTGCTCCCGGCGTTGAGGCTGTTGTAGACTAGCCGCTCGGATATCCCCATCTCGGCGCCAGCGGCCATGCCCGCCCGTTTCACCTCTGCTCGCGGGGACTCCAGGAAAAGGGGGGCGGAGCTGAGCTCGGCCATCACCTCCAGATAGCTGCGGGCGGCGGTCTCGGTCTCGCTGTAGAGCATGTAGGCGACGGGCTGCCCCAGCTCTTTCCCAATCTCCTCGCAGCGGGAAACCTTCTGGCGCAGCTGGTCCAGCTTCACCTGTCCAGCGTGACGGTCGGTCACCAATCCATGTCCAGGGTAGAACAGGGAGGCCACCATGACGGTCCGTCCTTTCCCCGGTTGGGCTCCGAAATCCGTGCCGCTTATGCAGAAGGTCCTCTGTAATGTCTGGAATTTGAACATTCAATCCTCTCCTGTCAGATATCGGCGCAGATGTTGCGCCAGCCGCAATGATGGCACTTCCACTATGCTCCCTTCCACCGGATCCATCAACAACCGATAGGGCTCGGAGACGATCGCCAACCCCGTATGGGTGACCAGCTTCTCATATGGAAGAGAGAGCATGGCAGAGACTATGCGGTCCGCGGTGGAGTTCATATCCTTGCCCAGACGCCCCGCCTCGCCGGAGATGACCTGGTTGTCATAGAGGATGGGCTCCGCCTCCAGTGCTGGCGTGTGCAGGGACTCCAGCTCCTCAAGCTTGGAGATCAGCTCCTGGCGGCGGGGGTCATCGAAGGCGTAGGCGGGGTCGTACTCCACAATCTCGTCCACATCCTTGGGGTGTACCAGGTCATGCAACGTCAACTGTTCCCGGAATCTCTGCACCGCTTCCGGCGGGGTGTTGCACAGGAATGGTATGGGGGAACGGGTGCCGATGATGCGGTGGTTCTCGTCCATGCCGTTCTCCCAAAGGGAGCGTATGCCGTCCCCGGGGTAGTGCCCGAACTCCTCCTTGCCGCAGACCACCAGGTGCCGGACCTCCGGGCGGCGTACCAGGTTGGCTACTATCTTCTCGATGCCCAGGTTCTCTGTCTTGAAGGTCCCTTTCACCCGGAACAGATGAGAAGGGATGTCTACCTCCCCCCTGCCCACGATGCAGACCGCCACCGCTGAGGACATATTCCCTAGCTGATAATCGCCACTGACTTCCGGGTATCCGATTGTACACGCCCCATAAGGGATTGCGTTAAGAATTTAATAAAATTGCCATAATATGAACGAGAGGTTACGGGGCAATCTTCAAGTTTATTAATACTGAGATGCAAGCACCTCATATGGAAGTGGCGATATACTATCATTCCACATTTGGGAACGGCGAGAGAGTGATGCGGATGCTGAAGGACGAGCTTGTCGGGCTTGGATATACGGTGAGCATGGAGAAGCTGCGCAGAGGCACGAGGCCGAGGTCGGCGGACGTGCATGTGTTCAGCACGCCCACGCACGGCGGTGCCCCGGTGGGCAAGATGAAAAGGTTCCTGGGCTCCCTCCCTGTCCAGGAGGGCCGGTACGCGTTGGCCACCACCTATGGAGATGGCCTGCCCCAGACGTTGAACATAATGGACGAGCTCCTGGCGGACAAGGGCATGCGCAAGGTCTGCGACATGGCCGTGCCGGTGAAAGGGATCCGAGACGCTTCCTTGGATATCACGGCCGCTCCCCTGGTTCGGGATTTCGCGGAGAAGATTCTCATTGATTCCAGGTCTAGGAGCTGACCCTTTTCTCCGTCTCGTAGAAATCACGTATGATGCGGTAGCCCAGCCCGTGATCCGACATCAGACGGTCGATCTCCTCTAGGGAGAGCTCACGCACCTGGGGGTCCCAGAGGCCGTGCACTATGACGTGGAGCATGATGTAGCCGGAGTCTATGCCTTCTCCTTGGAGCTTGTTCTCCAGCTCCACCCCCACGCGGAAAGAGGTAAGGTTCGCGCTGCACATCCGGTCATCGATGCCATGGGCGCAGGATTTGATGTGCCCTATCATGTCCGCGCCGTTGTCCAAGCAGGCATGGCCCACCCGGTTGAGCAACTGAGTGAGGATATCCGCCACCTCCTGGTCCGGGACGTTGCGGGGGGTGTCGATCTTGAGGTTCACGGAGAACTTTCCCAGCTGGTCGATAGACCTATGCCTGTCTAATTCCACTTCCTTCATTTTCATCCCTTCCGGTACTGCTCTTGGAAGATGCCTTCCTCCACGGCAGAGCGGTAGCGTCCCGATTCCTCGTTCAGGATGACATCCGCCATCTGGTCCACGCCCAGCCCGCTTCGGCCGGACCCGTGCATTATGCGAGCATCGGGATTGAGCCCACGGATGATGCGCTCGCACTCCTCGATCTCGCTTGGGGAGCAGATGTCCACCTTGTTTATCATCACCGCATCCGCTTCCATGATCTGGGTGCTGATGAGGCGGCCTATGAGCTGCATCTGCTCGGGCAGCATCAAACCATCCACGAAGGTGACGATGGGCGCATGGGCGATATCCAAGCCGCTACGGCGTGAGGCCTCCTCGGCCGCCTGCTTTAGGCCCCAAGGGATGGCCACGCCGGTGGGCTCCACCAGGATGACGTCTGGATGGAGGCTGAGATGCAGATTCATCACCGTGGTGGTGAAAGTGCCTTGCACCTCGCAGCAGATGCATCCGCCTGCCACCTCTTTCACGTTGAGCCCACGGGACTCCATGAGCTTCTGGTCCACATTGATGTGGCCGACATCATTGACGATGATGGCCACCTTCTTCTCCCGGTCCGCCAGTTCTTGGGCCAGGGCGCTAAGGAACGTGGTCTTGCCCGTTCCCAGGAATCCGGTCACCTGCGCTATCCTCATGGCAATCGCAAGGGAATAGGGATGGAGCATAAACCTTTTACCGATGTCATGGCCGCGGGGGACGAAGCATACGGCAGCGCCACCTCACCCGGGCATCGCCCTCCAAGCCGAAGCGGACAGGGTCCGAGACCTCTTCGAGATCAAACTGGCATCCTGAGGGGACCAAGGAGAGTATCTCCGTCTCATCGAAATAATGGTAGTTTATGCCGTTGCCGCGACGATAGCTGTTATCACCGATGCGCTCGCCTTTACCGTTACGAAGGTCGCGGACGCTGAAGCTCTGGATGTAGAGTGTACCGCCCTCCACCAGCACCCTCCATGCCTCTTCGATGGCCTTCGTCCTGTCCGGCGCGCCGAGGTGCTCCAGCACATGAACCAGTAGCACCAGGTCGAAGGTCTGGTCTGGGAAGGGCAGACAGGCGGCGTCTGCAGGCAGGAAAAGTGCATCTGGGAGGCGTTCCCGACAGATGTTTACCGCGGTCTCCGAGATATCGATGCCGGTGACCACGCAGCCATGCTCCCTCAGGTGGGCACTGCTCTTGCCATTGCCGCAGCCCACGTCCAATGTCCGCAAGCCCGGCCGTAGGGGGACCTCCAAGCGGTTTACGCCCCTCCAGGCCCGGGATTCCTGGCGGTAAAGGTGTTCCCAGCTCTGGTGTTGCTCCTCCGCCCTGCATTCACGCTGCATGCCGAGGTAATGAACTTCTCGGTATTTCGATGTAAAGGGTTAATAATCCACAAAGTGCTTCAGAAGTCATGGACGAGAAAGAAAAACTGGTGGCGGAGCTCGCCACGCTTCCATCCGTGAGCGAGAAATGCGCTTTGGGCATGTATCTCCTCGGGATACGTAGCGTGGAGGACCTCAAAGGCAAGGATCCGGTGCTGATGTACTCTCAGCTCAAGGAGCGCAAGGATTTCTTCGCCGAACCGTGTATGCTGAACATGCTGAAGATCGCTGTAGGCATGGCTAACAAAGGAATGACCAACCTGATGAAAGGTTGAATGAGGATGGAGCGCCGGTATTTCGTGGCTCGCATGCCGGACGAGCCAGGTAGCTTGCACCGGGCGGCCGAGGTGCTTAAGAGGCATCAAGGCAACATAGAGAGGATCCAGTACGACCAGAGAATCGACCCTCAGACGGTGTTCTTCGAGGTCATTATCCAGGACCAGCAGTTCCAAGATGCCATGCGGGAGCTGGAGGCCATGGGCTACCTCCGCCGTAGCTTGGCGGAACCAGTGT
>JBFWLS010000006.1:9449-11874 GCA_050251995.1 Candidatus Methanomethylophilaceae archaeon | reverse complement strand
ACCCAGACATAGTTGGAGCATGCATCAGCGGCTCTGGGGAGAGCTCCGAAGAGATGATGTTCGCCAAGGTGGATTCCGAACTGCGTTTCCATGCCGAGATAAAGGGCATGAACCCAGCGGTGGTCTCCCAACGTTCCGATTTGAAGCACGCCGTGGAAGCCATCCTGGAATCCGCCTTTGCCTATTCCGGTCAACGCTTGGATTGCTGCTCCAAGGTGGTGGTCTTGGACAATCATTACGAGCAGTTCCTGAACCTGCTTCTCAAGACGGTTCCCCGTATCACCGTGGGAGACCCGGGGGAGAAGGATGTGTTCACTGGTCCAGTTATCAGCAAGGATATGATGCAGAGGTTCCTAGACCTCATGGAGGACGCCCGACCTTGGTTATTGCACGGGGGTGAGCGTCTAAGGAGGGATTTCCTAGGGGACGGTTATTTCGTGCGCCCGGCCATCGTGGCGGGTCTTCCTGAGGACCATGAGCTCAACAACATGGATCACAGCCTGCCTATACTGTGCGTGCAGAGGGCCAGCAACCTCGATGATGCCATCGAGAAAGTGAACTCCTGCGAGTTCGGCCTCAGCGCCGGGCTCTTCACTAAGGACGAGAAGGAGATGGAGAGGTTCTTAGCCAACATCAACGCCGACAACGCCTACATCAACGGCCCCAGCACGGATCTGGGCGCCGCCTCTAAACTATCCTTGGCGGATTTCCTAGGTTGATCACAAGCCCCGGATTTGCACCTGCCGCACCCACGGTTTGACCTGGCGGGCCATCTCCAGTATCTTGGATTCTGGGTAGGGGTCCAGTACGGAGAGGTTCTCATCCAAGGTGATCTTGGGTCGGAACTGTTGCAGGCAGAAGCGCCGGGCGCCTTGGACGGCCTCGGCGATGGACAGTATGTCCTCCTCTCTCACCAGGTGCGGCACGACAGTGGTGCGGAACTCATGGTCCACACCGGAGTCGATGATCATCCTTATGGAACGTTGCAGGTCGTCCAGAACCACCTCGGCCCCGGCAGCCATGGCGTAGCGCTGGTCCAAAGATGACTTGATATCCATGGCCACATATTCGAGCATATTGGCACCTAGGAGGTCCTCCAAGACCTCAGGGCGACTTCCGTTTGTGTCCAGCTTTATCAGCATGCCGCGAGAGCGGAGCTCCTTTATGAAACGGTGGAGCTCTGGCTGTAGTGTGGGCTCACCCCCGGATATCACCACACCGTCCAGGAAGTCCGTGTTCTCGTCCACGAAATCCAGGACGGTTTCCTCCTCGATGAGCATGTTATCCTCCGGATGCAGCACCAATTCACGGTTGTGACAGAAGGGGCAACGGAAGTTGCATCCTGGAAGGTATACTGTGCAGGCCACCTTCCCATCCCAGTCCAGGAGGGTGGTTTTGATGAAGCCAGCGAATCTCATCCCTTCTCCAAGGGTCGTGAAGGATATATCCTTTTCTTCAGGACAGCATTAATATCATCCCAGGCCGATGCTAGTGGACATGGGTCGTCACATGGTCACATTCTACCCGGGCAGGCGTAGCATCGAGGTGGATGCCGGTGCGAGCATCTGGGAGGCCGCACAGCGCTTGAACCTCAAAGTCACTGGCCCCTGCGGCGGTCAGGGCAGATGCGGCCGTTGCAAAGTGGTGTGCTTTGGCCTTACTGGGGACGAGGGTCGGGAGGTGTTGACATCAGAGGAGTGGAATGTCGGTATGCGGCTAGCCTGCCGCACCAGGGTTTATGGTGACCTAGAAGTGGTCATACCCTCCCCGGACGCTTCCAATATGAGGGTGGTCTCGGCGCACGCCGGCTTGGACCTGGGGCCCCTGGACCCGTTGGGGGCTCCGATGGAAGAGGGGGATCTGGGACTGGTGGTGGACATCGGCACCACCACGGTGGCCTTGTCCGTTTTGGATCTCTGTACCGGCGATGAGGTCGCTGCAGCCTCGGATTACAACCGCCAGATAATATTGGGCGAGGACGTCCTCAGCCGTATTGAGTATGCGGAGGATGAGGGCACAGTACGCTTGCGAAACCTGGTGCTGGAGACCATCAACGACCTCCTGGCCGCTTGCAGCGATGATCCGGGTTTCGGCGAAGGCATCAAGGCCGCCTACATATCCGGGAACACCACCATGACCCATCTATTCCTGGGAGTAGACCCGTCCCCGATCCGTTATGCTCCCTTCGAGCCAGTAGTCAAGGAATCGCGTCTGAAAGGAAGGGAGAGCGGTCTGCGCATCCACCCCGATGCGGAAGTGGCGGTCATGCCTTGCATATCTGCATATGTAGGTGGTGATGTGACCGCGGACATACTGCATTCCGGCATGGACCGGGAGGACGGGCTATCGCTGCTCATCGACGTGGGGACCAACGGCGAGGTGGTGTTGGGGAATCGGGACTTCCTCATCTCGGCATCCTCCTCCG
>JBFWLS010000006.1:0-9439 GCA_050251995.1 Candidatus Methanomethylophilaceae archaeon | reverse complement strand
ACAGGGGCTATAGAGCGCGTTTGTCTGGAAGAGGGAGGAGTTTTCTCCTGTCGGGTCATAGGCGATACGCCCGCCAAGGGCATCTGCGGTTCCGGTCTCATCGACCTCCTGGCCACTCTGTCTGCCAATGGCTTGGTGGACAAGAAAGGACGCTTCACCAGCAAAGCCTGTGTGCATGAGCGCGACGGCGTCCTAAGCTTGCAGATTACCGGTGAGGAAGGGGTGTTCATCACCGAGGATGAGATACAGTCGCTCATACGCACCAAGGGGGCCATATTCTCTGCCTGCCGCAGCCTGCTGCTCAACCTGGGCATGGACTTCGCCGACTTGGACAACGTCTTCATCTGTGGCGGGTTCGGCAGGCACCTAGACCTAGAGAGCTCCATAAGGATCGGGTTGTTGCCGGATCTGTCTCGGGAGAGATTCCGATATTTGGGGAACTCCTCCCTGGCCGGAGGCAAGATGGCCTTGCTCTCACATGAATCGAGGGAAAGGGTGCAGGGCATATTCCAAAAGCTGACCTACCTGGACCTCAGCGGCAATGCCACCTTCTTTCATGAATACTCGTCGGCGCTGTTCCTGCCGCACACGGACCTGTCCCTCTTCCCGTCCGTGCGTTGAAGGGACGTGTCTACCTCTTGGAGGAACCCAAGGCTTCCTGCAAAGGAACCACGATCTCCTGGTCCACCTTCTTCTTCAGGCCAGCGGTGACAAGCGGCCCCTTGCCGTAGGTCTCGCCCAAGACCTTCACCTTTTGTAGACCTTGATGGCTCTCTATCCTAACGGATAGCGTTATGGGCCAAGTGGTTATGCCAGTGCGTCTCTTTGCTTGTACGTAATGGCTCTCCATGAAATCCAGGAGCTGCCATTGTTCATCGGAGACGATGATGTCGCGCACCTTCTGGGACACAGTCGCCGGGTCGCTGCTGAATTCCATGTCCACTACGTAGTCTGTGGTGTCCTTCCCCATGGTCAACGATCCTCAGATGCAGGAATCAATGTATGGAGATAATGCTTTCTTATCTTCGTTCGGATTCCTAGAAGCATGAAAGATTTAATAATGGATTCACGGATGGTTGATTGATGGATTGGAAATGCTCTACCACATTGATCGGATCATTGCCTTTGGACGATGCAGTCCAGGCTTTGGATCTAATCTTGGAGGAAAAGGTCCTCTGCCACCCATGGCCACAGCTGCCGCGTCTGGGTTTCCGGGAGAGCATGTACAGCCAGACCGCTGCCCGCCTGCCGGGCCTGGTGGCTAACGAAAAGGAGGGGCAGCTCTGCGTGGACCTGGACGACTACGATCCCCTGGAGTTCTACACTGCCCTCCTGGGCGAGGACTTGGACTACTTCGCACCGCCGCAGGAGGGGCACCAGGGACTCTATGAGTTCCTGAAGAGGGACCACTCCCAAGGAGAGGCGGTGAAGGGGCAGGTCACAGGCCCGGTGAGTGAAGGGTTACAGATCCAGGACCGCGAGAGTCGACCGGTGGTCTATGATGAGTCCTACAGGGAGATAGTCCGTAAAGGGGTCAACATGTACGCCCGTTGGCAGGAAAGGGAGCTGAGCAAGCTGCATCCTCAGGTAATCATGTTCTTCGATGAGCCCTCGCTAACCCTGCTAGGAACCCCCTTCGCATCCATCTCTGCGGATGCTGCCGTCTCCTGGCTGAATGAGGCCATGGAAGGCTTGAGCTGCCACAAAGCCATACACTGTTGCGGCAACACCGACTGGCCTATGATTCTGAGCACGGATGCGGACATCCTATCCTTCGACGCCTACTCCTACGGTCACACTCTGGCCCTTTACCCGGATGAGCTCTCCTCCTTCTTGGAGAAGGGGGGCACGCTATGTTGGGGAATAGTCCCGAACAGTGATGAAGGAGCGAAGATCGAGAACGTGGAGTCGTTGTTCGACCTCATGGAGATGCATTTCCACAAGCTGGAGGCCAAAGGCCTGGATCGTGAGCTCCTGGAGAAGCAATGCCTGCTGTCGCCGCAATGCGGGCTGATTGGATTGGAAGAGGACAATGTGGTCACAGTACTCCGTCTCCTGCAAGGCCTCTCCGACCGCATGCGTGAGAGGTATGGGTTCTCATGACACATGTGGTGGCAGTGGCTGGGAAAGGAGGAGTGGGCAAGACCACGGTGTCCTCGTTGCTGGTACAGCTCCTGGCCGCTGAGCAGGGAGGCACCGTGCTGGCTGTGGATGCCGACCCCAACAGCAATCTGGCCGAGAAACTGGGCATGGAGCCTCGTGGAAGCATCGGTGAGATACGCAACCGCATCGTAGAGGATCCCTCCCTCGTTCCAGTGAGCATGAGCAAGCATGAGTACATGGCTCTGCAGATGCAGGGGTCTCTAGCTGAAGATGAGAGAGGCATCGACCTCCTGGTCATGGGTCGCCCCCAGGGAGAGGGTTGCTATTGTTTTGTTAACAATGTGCTGAGGGACACCCTGAACCGCATGCTCCCCCGTTATGCCTTTGCAGTGGTGGATAACGAAGCAGGGATGGAGCATCTGGCCCGTCGGACCCTGCCCCAGATGGACACCCTCTTTCTGGTCTCCGACCCCAGCGCCACCGGGGTGCGTACAGCTCTCCGCCTCTGGTCCATGACCCGGGAGCTGGGGATGCAGACAGGGCGTAGCGTTCTGCTGTTGAACGGTGTCCGTGGGCCTCTTCCCGATGACTTGATTCCGCAGGAGGACGACCTGGAGGTGCATTTCCTGCCCTTCGATGAGAGGGTCGAGGCCGCCAACCGGAGAGGGGAGCCTATTGTCCCGGATCTGGAATCCACGCTGTACCAGACACTGCATTCAATCCTGTTGCCTGTTCTCCGCTAGGCGCTTAAGGAAGCGGGGGATGGCCGTGGACTCCGTGGTGCCGACGATGACCTTGCGCTCGATGGCCAGTTCAAGCTTGCCGCTCATGCGTGCCACCAAACCAGGGGCCACCACCGGACCGTCCGACTTCCTCAGCACACCGCTTTCCTGGAACGCGGCTGCCACCTGCTCCGGGTTGAACTTGCCGGCGGCATAGGCGGTGAGCACTGAGAGTCCCTCGGTGTCCACCACTTGCAGCCATACAGGCATCTTGGACTTCTCGATGTCCGCTCTGACTGTGAAGTAGGTGAGGGAGAAGTTGGTGGTGAAGAATATGGGCGAATGCTCATCCGGGTCGTTCACCGGATAGAGGTCCTGCTTCACTTGTATGGGGACCTGCGGGTCAGTATAGATGTTCTGTCGCAGGGTGAAAAGAGGCAGCGCCTGCTCCACGTCCATGTCCTCCAGCACCAGCAGGCTGGAGTATCTCAGGATGGCCACGGTGGCCGAGGCCAGATCCTGCTTGGCGCTGCCCAGGATGTTCATGATGGGATAGCCGAAAGCCTTGAACTTCTTCTTCAGGGCGGAACGCCGGATGGCGGTGTTCATCTCCAGAATGGCCTTGGGACTGGGGGACCCCGGGTCCAGGACTAAATCTTCCGCTCCCGCCTTGCGGGCCTTCTCCACCATGTCTGCCATGGTCTGCAGGTCGTCGGCTCGCAGAGCCAAGGGGCAGGAGTGCTCCTTGCTGAAGGCCGCCAAGGTCTCCAGGTTTTCCAATCCGGCAGCGTGCAGAAGCGGCTTCCCTCCCTTTATGGACGCACCGGCCTCCAGCAGGGGCGCCGTGTCGTTGGACTGGAGGATGATGGGGCCATCCCAAAGGCCTCCCAGTCTCTCCGCCGCTCGAGCGAAGCATATGGGGTCAGAGGAATCGCATCGTAGGCAGATGGCATCCAGGCGGAACACCGTCCCCACCCGTTCGAAGGAGAGGGAGTCAGCTTTCGAGACCGCTGCCTCCAGGCGCCCATCGTCCCAGGTGTCTGAGACGGAGAGCGCTATGCCCACGGGGTTGACGAAACGACGCTCATGTCGGAAGAGCACCGTCTCCCCTCCCATGGTCAGAACCCGTGGGCCGCTGCCTATGCTCACGGTGCGCACTGGTGGGGCGGAGGACTCGGCCAAGGTGTCCTTGGCAGCCTGATCCACATGCGGACAGTCGTCCAGCTTGGCCTTCTGGTTGGCCAGCTGCATGGCGAAGGCCAGGCAGGTGGGTTGACCGCAGTCCTTGCAATTGGTCTTCGGGAGCAGCTTGAAGAACTCGATGGCGGTGGGCATATCAGGCACCCCCCTGCAGGTCGCGGATGACTTCCTGGACCATCTTGGCCGCCAATGGGGAGCGCACTATCAACATGTTGGCTCCGGAGAGCAGGGCGGCGATGGCGGTGACCGCTTCCCAGTTGCTCCCGCGTTCCAAACGGTCCCCCAAGGCCTCCTCGTCGCTGGCCGCATCCCCTACCCCCCACGCGGCGGTTGCATCGCAGATGATGGGGCACTGCAGCATCCGATCGCCAGATAGGGCAGCCAGACGAATACGCTCGTTCACGGAGTAAGAGTAATCCAGACCCATGCCCAATGGCGCCATGAGCGGGTCCATGACGATGTCCTTACGTTCCACACCGTAGTCGGAGAGGAGGATGTTCATCTGCTTGGCCAGGTTGATGTCTAGATTGGAGAAGGCCAGAACGGCGTGTCCATGCGCCAGGGCGGCGGCGGAAACGGTCTTGTAGTGGTCCTCATCCACCTGCGCCAGCAGCAGACGGGCATCCTTCATCTGCTCGGCCACCATGGCCAGGGTGGCAGCGTCCTTGTCGGGGTTGCCGCATCCATATACAATCATGGGCAGGCTCACGGCATCATAAACCTCTTTCACCAAGGCCGTGGCTTCTTCGGATGTCCGGTTTTTCCCCTCCGGATCCGTGCTCAGCAGGCGTAGGCATATCATGTTGGCACCCTGGTCCTTCCAGGCCTGGGCCCACTTCACCGGGTCTTCTGTGACAGGTCCGAAGCAATCTCTCATGACAGAAGGATAGCCAGACAGATCATCCACGACCTCCCCGGCCAGAGGCCGTTCCCCCGCGGAGTTTCCATCCAGTCCTAGGAAGGGTAGTCCACGATCGCCTCCTACGTTCAAGCCCTCCGTTCCCAGAAGGACCCGGCCTACCTCGCCGATCCACTTCTCGTTCGCTACTGGTATCTGCGCCATTTTCACACCGTTAAATCAAAGGATCCATGTCCAGGGCGGGATGGGAGACCTTGACCATCCATTCCATCAACCCTTCCGTGTCATCAGTTACAGTCTCGTCCGCGATGCGGTCCACTAGGTCGGGGACCCCAGATCGACGGCCGACCTCCAGGAGGTGGTCTCGCAGGGACTCTTTCAGGCTCCGGGGCATCCAGGAGACCCGCAGGAAGCCACCCTCGGCGGCCATGAATTTGTTGCTCGTTAAATATTTTCTGCCCACGCCCATGAATCCCGGGGTCTGTCTCCCGCCACCTATGGATCCGGCCAGAGTGGAGAACTTCATACCCACTGGGGTTATGCCTGTGTGCTCCCGATGCACTGCGATCACTGATTGCATGTCCGGGGTCATGGCCAGGATGACCTCGAAGCAACCACAGGAGGTCATGGGGGCCTCCATGAGACTGTACATGCACATGCGTGGCACGTTACCGTGGGACTCACGGTAGACGGTGCGGTTCACCCCTTCCCATTCCCCCCTTATGGGGTCCAGACAGTTCTCTTTCGGAACCGGTTGATTGGGGCCGGAGGGGAAGAGCCCCTGGCTGGCCTTGGCGTCGAGCCAGTTGATGGCCCCGCAGAGGCCCAGCCTCTCTGGTGATATTATACAGATATGGTCGGGAGCAAAGGACTGGCACATGCTGCAGGTGTAGAATTCTGATACCGAATCATCGCTCAGACCCGCCAAACGCTCATCCCGAATGGCGTAGACGGCTTTGGCCTCCTCCCTCAACCCGACCATGCTGGTGGCATCGGTGAAGAGGCTCACCTGGATACGGGTGACGATCTTGCCGAACTCCTCTTTCAACTTCAGCGCTAATATCTCTCCCAGATGTCGGAGGCGCAGGCCCTGTGCCACAGCCCGGTCGGAGACCCGAATCCAGTTAAGGTCCCGTTGGCCGGCATGCCATATGCCCTCGCCATAGTTCAGGAACTGGTGGATGCGCCTCTCCATTACCGCCTCCAGGTCCGACTCCATCTGCTGCCCATAGACCTCCACCAGGATGGCCAGGTCAGGGTTGCTGCCCTTGGTCATCTGGTCCAGGTCTGGTCCATGCACTGATATGCGACCGTCCTCCACCTTCCCCTCAGGTCGGGACACCAGGAGCTCGAAGGACTGCGAGCGGCCACCGCCGAACTCCGCATGGGTGTCTGGCCGACGGATGACCTCGCCCTCGAAGGCGGGCCCATAAGGGATCGGTATCTCCACTGGGGAGACCTTCACCTCGATGCCCCGGGCCTCGATGCCCTTCTGTAACATGCTGAGGTGGTCAGGGTGCACCTGCACCGCACCTGGGACCTCCGGGAGGGCCATGTCGCTGACGATGACCGCATGGTGCATGAGAGCGGCGAAAGCCATGGCCGCATCCAAGTTGCTCAGATGGCCCAGATGGAGGACGAAGGTCTTGGGTCTTTTCAACAGGTAGGCATCCAGACGTTCCCGGTCACCTCCGGCGATGGCGCCGAAGGACAAGGCGGCGCGGACGGCGAAGTTCAAGGCATGCACAGTACCGGCATGCTCTCCCACTGGGTAGAGCATCCTGTCCCATCCCATGGCCGTACCCTCGTCCTGCAGCTGCTGGACGCAGGAGCCGCTGGCCACCAGGACCATTCCCCTAGATTGGCCATCCCGGACGATCTTCAGAAGACCCTCCCGGTCTGAAGTCCCTCCCAGGAGGACGGCGCAGCCGGGGATGGTGTCGTCCACGAAGCTCAATCCCAGCGATCGTAGCACTCGGTCCGGTATGAAACCCTGGTCGGGCAACGTCTCCAGGTCCAGGTAACGCAGGCACTCCAAAGCCTCGGCAGCATACATCGCCGCCTCCCCGGCAGAGAACCCATTCTCTAATTCCTTACCCTCTTCGATATCCAGTGCCCGCAGGGACTCTGCCAGGCGACCCAGGGTGAGCTCGCTCTCGCCCCTCCAAGCATACCATAGAGGCATCCCATAGGCTGTTTCCGGAAAAGCCAAGGGCAGATCCCCGCCCTTCTCCTGCAGCCTTTTCTCCGCCAAGGACAGTGCCAGTGCCAGCAGGGCATAGGTGCCGCTGAGGGCCATGCCCACCAGGGTTTCGGCATCGACCTGGGCATCGGATTGGTATCCCGACAAGGCCAATATCGCCCCTCTCTGAGAATCCTCATCCTGGCTCAGCCCGTATCCCTCCAGGAATGCCTTCGGGTCGGCGGTTAGGGTCTGACGGGGCGGCTGTAGCCGCGAAGCACGTTCCAGATAACTCTCCAGGTCAATCTCCCCGATATGGATATGAAATGGTTTGCATGATAACAGGAAAAAGATACTGGTTAGGATTATATAAAGATGTTCCAGGAGGGTAGATGATGCCCGATCAGATCTCTGAGAACTCTTCGAGGATATAGGGGCCGTTGAGGTACACCAGCATCGCCTCTATCTCGTCCTTCAGCTGCTCTGAGTCCCTTTCGTAACCGTTGCTGTCGGCCACGATTTCCATAGCCATCTTTTCATAGGAAACCATGACCTTGGTGAAGACCGACACCAGGTTGACATCGAGGTCGGAGAGGGCCTGTGTGACCCTGTGAATGGATCCCGGGCTGTCCGGGATGCTGAAACGCATGCCCACCAGATGGGTCTCCTCCCGCAGGAAGGTGATGGACAGCAGCCAGGACTCCGGGACCGCCACCACCATGGCCGTGCATTCTCTAAGTTCGTCCAGGTAGGCGCCGTAGTCGCGGGAGAGGTCGAAACCACCATTGCTGAGTACCATGGGCCCACCCCGCATCTGCTCCACCTTCCCTCCCAAGCCGGAGTTTATACTGCGGGAGAAGATGCGGCCGATGTCCGAGGACTGCACCTCTATGTGGTCCAGTTTTGATATGGAAGGGTCGTTACGTCTGGCCAGTTCCTGGAAGCCCTCTTTGATGAGATCGATCTCGCCTGCGAAACCTAGGTCCACCAGCATCTTCCATACTATTCCCACATCAGAGATGACGTTCATGGAGACCGAGTTCAGGATGTTGATCCCCCGGTCACCCAGGAACTTGGCCGCTTGGGCGGTGGAGCCGGGGACATCACGCATGTAGAATGTGATCTGGGACAGGGTGCGGTAGTTCTCCGGGGCATAGGTGGAGAGGATCATCTCGTACTTCTTGACGTTACCCTCCTCGTACTTGAAGAGGGTGCTGTATACTTGGCTCCCATCTACCAGGCCAGCGGCCTCGCCGATGTCCTTGTCGATGGCTATCCTGGAGCCCTCCATCTTCCGGAAATCCCACAACTTCATGATATGACCTACACCACATCCGCGTCCGCTTAGAAAAACATTGCACTAGATGTCCCGTCGGTTCATGTACTTCACCGAGGCCAACGGGCGCGTCCAAATGGGGTCGGTGTTGTTCTCATGCACCAGCTCTTTCTTCAGGTTGGTGATGGAGGTGTGCTCCTCCACTCCTTCCGTCCAGGCGTTGAGAGCGGCCAGTATGCCTTTCTCGGCCCACATCTCCATGCCGGTCATGTGCAGGGCATCGGCAATCAAGTCGCGCGCCTCCAGTATCTTGGCCTGGGCCTCGTCCAGCTGTTGGATCTTCCTGCTCAGTCTCTCCTCTTCCATGCCTTCAAACCTCAATTCTTCCTTTGGAACACGTACATGCCTGGAGTGCGCCGGGTAACGCCCATGGAGAAGCTGCATCTCCGGCAACGATGACCGATTACGGTTTCTTCTCCCAACAGGGTGCGGTTCGACACTGGTCGCAGGTCCCCCCGGCACACGGGACATTCTGAAGGGACTTCCTCCTTCCCGTTCTCGTTGTAGGATATCTCCACCTCGGCCAACCCCCTGATAATGGCCAGTCGTCGTACTCTCTCCCCGCTCACCCGGTAATCGGGGTCGCTCCGCGACAACTCCTTGGACACCAAGGAGGCCAGTAGCCCCTGCGACCGCACCGAGGAGTGACGATGCATCACCATGTATATGGCATCCGCCAGGGTGTCATCGTCGGGGATTTTGTAGCGCATCGTTGAACATTAGGTTATTGATGTACTTTAGACTTTCAATAGTAGAGATAATTTAATCATCATGTGCACCATTCTCAGCGCAGGCGGGGGTAGCCGAGCTGGCCAAAGGCGCAGGACTTAAGGCTCCCACGGGGTGAGAAATTCTGTCCCGAAGGGGTTCGTGGGTTCGAATCCCACCCCCCGCACCATATCTCCTGTCACCATGAGAATTCTTTCGGCATCTTCCCTTTCCGCGGCGCATTTATCCGATGGTAGCGTTTTGCCCGTGCTGTCTTGTTCATGACCGGAACGTATGTGCATGGGCATTCATCCAGGGAGACCAAACGG
>JBFWLS010000005.1:0-13669 GCA_050251995.1 Candidatus Methanomethylophilaceae archaeon | reverse complement strand
TGCCTGATGATGCACCTATGGGGTTATTAGGCTAATCGAGAAAGTTTCAATACTTGGGAATCGATACCCATAGCATGGTTAAGCAGGTGAAAGCCGCACATATTCTGGTGGATACCGAGAAGAAGGCCAAGGACATCGTGGCCATGATGGAGGGCGGGGAGTCCTTCAGTGCCATGGCCCGCAAGTATTCCAAGTGCCCCTCCGGCAGGGACGGTGGCGACTTGGGATGGTTCGAGAAGGGGCAGATGGTCCCGGAGTTCGAGAAGGCCGCCTTCTCCGGCACCCCGGGCGCTGTGATGGGGCCGGTGCGGACGCAGTTCGGCTGGCACCTCATCATGGTGCACGACACCAAGTGATGCCACCGTGCACACCGACAAAACACCTTAAACCAAACCGGTTCCCGCTTTTCCTCTCATGGACGTCAATGGGTCGGCCTCATCCGGTCATCGGCGGGCCCCCCATCGATCCTCACCAGCTCCGGGATGCCGGCCCGATAGCTCTCCAAGGCCTCCAAGAGTCCCTGGCCGTACTCCACCCGGATCCCGGACGGTATGTAGTTGTATATGGCCGCCAGACGCACCAGCTCCTGCACCAGCGCCTCCCCCTCCAGGCCGGAGGTGTGCGCCTCCTCCAGAACCCTGGGCAGCTGGGCTATGCCCACTGCTTGCCCCTTCACCACGATCTTCCCCACCAGCCGGGCCGCCTTCTGCACGCAGCACTCGCCATCCATCGCACCATGATGGCCCAAGAAAGTATTAAGCGATTCCGTGACCATGTTGAAGGGTTATCATGGCCGCTGTTCTGGTGAGGATGCGGGTCTGCGACAAGACCCACGAGATCGAGGTGACGCAGAGGGAGGACGGCCTACTGGACGTCCACATAGAGTCCGACTGCATCAAGGTGCAGGAGTACGGTCGGGACATGGGTCCCCTGAGCATGGACGACCTGGGTTGCATCACCCAGAGTCGCATCATGGACCCCCTGCTGGTGGAGCATCTTACCCCCACCTGCATGGCCCCGGTGGCGGTGTTCAACGCTGCTTGGCTGGAGGCCGGGATGATATCCCGGTCCTTTGCTTTAAAGGCCGGGGAGAACACCTTGGAGTTCTTGAACGACAACGTGAGAAGGAAAGGGGTCCAGTCATGAAGAATTACGACCTCATAGTGATCGGCTCCGGGGCGGGCAACAACGTCGCCACTGCCGCGGCGTCCGAGGGCCAGAAGGTGGCCCTGGTGGAGAACGGGCCCCTGGGCGGCACCTGCCTGAACCGGGGCTGCATCCCATCCAAGATCTGGACCCACGTGGCGGACACCATCCGTTCCGTGGACCATGCCATGGCCATAGGCGTCAAGGCGGAGGTGGAGTACATCGAGTTCGACACCATCCAGGAGCGGCTGTGGAAGCTGGTGGACGGGGACTCCGGCCGAATGGAGGCCGCCTTGAAACGGGACCGTCGTATCGACCTCATCCAGGAGACGGCGGTCTTCGTGGATGTGAAGGTGCTGCAAGTCGGTAAGAAGAGGATCGGCGCCGAAAGGATGGTCATCGCCAACGGCTGCCGCACCAACGTGCCCGAGATCCCGGGATTGGAGGAGGTCGGGTACCTGATGTCCGAGGACGTCTTCCGTATGGAGTTCCCGCCCCAGAGCCTCATCATCATCGGCGGTGGCTACAAGGCCCTGGAGCTCGCCCATTTCTTCTCCGCCATCGGCACCGAGGTCACCCTGGTGGGCCGCAATCCCCGTCTGATCCCCCGGGAGGATCCGGAGGTGTCGGAGCACGTGCGACGCCACCTCGCGAAGCTCATGCACCTCCATCTGGGTTCGGTGCCGGTTCAATTCTCCCGCGACGAGGGCGGGAAGCGCATGCGCGTGAAGGACCGGCAGGACGGGCAGGAGGAGGAAGTGGTGGCGGAGGAGATCCTCGTCTGCGCTGGGGTGTTGAGCAACAACGACATCCTGGACGCCCGTAAGGGAGGCATCGAGCTGGACGAGCGCGGTTTCATTAAAACCAACCAGCACCTGGAGACCAACGTCACCGGCGTCTACGCCCTCGGGGACACCCTGGGCCGCACCATGTTCCGCCACACCGCCAACTACCAGAGCCTGGTGGTTTGGGAGAACCTCAACGGCCGGAGGATGAAGCTGGACGAGAGGGTGGTGCCGCATGCCGTGTACACCTACCCCCGCGTGGCCTCCGTGGGCATGACCGAGGCGGAGGCCCGGGCGAAAGGATTGAACGTGGCGATCGGCCGGGCGGCATACGGCGACACGGCCAAGGGCTACGCCATGGACGAGACGGAATCATTCGTCAAAGTGCTGTTGGAGCACGATACGGGGAGGATACTGGGGGCCAGCATATGTGGCAGCGAGGCCGATGTGCTCATACAGAGCATAGTGTTCATGATGAACTCCGACAAGGGGACCCTGGCGCCGATATACCGCAGCCAGGTCATACACCCGTCCATAATCGAGGTGGTGGACCGGGCGTTCCATAACATAGTGCACGACCACCAGCACTGAGCGAACGGTCAGCGCAAGAGACGCCCGCCATCCAGCGTGTCCATGCCATCATCGTGCTTGGACACTGCCACCCGGTCATCCTCCACATGTCTCAAGGCCTTCAGGAAGGCCGGGTCATCGTGAGGCACCGGTATCAGCGACCGTTGTGCCGCTTTCCGGTTCAGGTAGCGGGTGCTGATGATGCTGGCGATATGCGGCATTGGTGGGAGCAGGAAGACCAGGGAACCGATCAGGCCGGCCAGCTTCTTAGGGGTGCTGATCTCGTTGATCTTGCAGTTCACGGGGTCGTCGTTGATGTCGCCGGCCCGGACCAGCCCCAGAAGGGATTTGAGGATCTGCAAGTCTGCCTGCATCACCACACCGATGCTCCAGTCGATGGCTTTGTCCATGGGTACGGTGTAGCCGCGGGCGTAGGTCTCCTTGTCCAGGATGGCCATTCGGAGCCCTTCCGCGCCTTCTCCCTTGAACTCTGTCCAAGCATGTCCCATGGTGGGCAGGGAGTGGGCGTCGCTGGCACCCAGACAGGCCCATTTACCCACTTTCACAGCGGCATCCTGGGCCATGCGGTTGGCGTAGGGGTCGATGTGCCCGGCGTTGATGGTCTCGATGGCGTCGAGGTCCAACCCGTATACCAGGTCCCCTACGGCGGATACGTGCAGGCTGAAAGGATGTGGGGCCACGGTGAGGCCTCCCTGGGAACGGATGATGTCGATGGTCTCCGCGGCGGAAAGGCCGGGAGGGATGAACTCGTTGATGTACAATCCTATGATCTCGCCGTCGGCGGTGGAGACCTCCTCACCCACCACCACCTCGATGTCATCGAACTGGTGGGCAATCCTCTCGGCTTCCATGGCGCCACGGATGGAATTATGGTCGGTGACGCAAAGCACATCGTCCCCGATTTTGCGGGCATTCTTCACCACGTCCTCAGGGCTAGCGACGGACTCCGGGAAACGCAAAGGCCCCAAGGTGCCCACGCCGGAATAGCGGGTGTGCACATGGGTGTCTGCCCGTTGTAGCATGAGGTCGCATCACATTCATACCATATATAAATATTTCTCGATTCCCTATTAATCGGGTCGTATACCTGATATTTCAAAGCTTCCGTGTTAAGCCACAGGTCTACGGCTTCGGGGAAAGGGGTCGTACTCCCATCATCGACCAATGATTTATATCTGCCAGGGCGATGGCACCCCGCCGCGCCCTCCTCGGCGGGCGCTTGTTGGGGTATCCGGATGGACATCGCGTTACTGGGCATACCGTTGGGTTTCGTTCTCCTCTACATTGGGGCGAACTGGCTGGTGGACAATGCAAAGCGGATCGCCTTCATCCTGGGTGTTTCGCCGTTCGTCATCGGGCTGACCGTGGTGGCCTTCGGATCCTCTGCCCCCGAGGCCGCCCTATCGGTGATGAGCTCGAAATCCGCAGACATCGTTCTGGGCAACGTCATCGGCAGCAACATCGCCAATATCGGTCTGGCGGTGGGGCTGTCCGCAATAATATTCCCTCTTTCCACCCGGTTCGACACCGTGCGCTTCGAGGTCTGGGTGATGCTTCTGGCTACCTTCTTCATCACTTTCTTTGCCTGGACCGGTGGCTTCGGCTTCCTGCACGGGCTGTTGTTCATCGCCCTCATAGTGACGTTCATATACACCGTGTACCGCAAATCTTTGGGAGACCCCCTAAGGGAGATGGTGGACGAGACCGTTGAGGTCAAGGCGGACCGGAGCCAGCTGGGACGTTACCTGCTAATGACCATCCTGGGGCTGGCGGCTCTGATAGTCGGTGCCAACGTCTTCGTGGACGGCGCCGTGGTGCTGGCGGACATGCTCAACGTCTCCGAGCTGGTCATAGGTCTGATCGTGGTGGCATTGGGCACTTCCTTGCCGGAGCTGTCCATCTGCCTCGTGGCCGCTTTCAAGAAGGAGACGGAGATCATCCTCAGCAACATCATCGGTAGCAACATATTCAACGCCCTCTTCGTCCTGGGCCTAGGAGCCCTGGTGGCTCCCATCGCCGTGCCCTCGGGCATGCTGTCCCTGGATTTCCCAGTGATGATCCTCCTCTCCGTGATGCTGGTGCTGGCCATACGCAGCTACGGCATGGTGTCCCGATGGGAGGGTGCGGTGCTCTTCGCGGTGTACCTGCTCTACGTAGCCGTTTTGCTCATGCCTTCCCTGTTGGTTTTTTGAGGTGATGAGAATATGATGAATGCAGACTGGTTGCTCTTGGCCCTCCTCTCCATGGTGCCGTTCTGGGAGTCCCGCTACACCATACCCCTGGCTATCAGCCAGTATGGCATCGATCCTCTCGAAGCTTACGTTTGGTGCTGTGCCTTCAACATCCTGGCAGTCCCGGTCATCTACTTCTGCCTGGACGTGGTCTACCGCCGTTGGCTGCACCGGGTGGAACCCGTACGCCGGGTCTACGAATGGTGCGTGCGCAAGGTCTCCAGCAAGGAGAAGGGCATATTGGAGAAGTGGCAGGAGCTAGGCCTGATAATCTTCGTGGCCATCCCCATCCCGGCCACCGGGGTATGGACGGGAACGCTGCTGGCATGGCTCTTCGAGCTGGAGTTCAAGAAGTCCTTCCTGGTGCTGGGCATCGGGGTGATGATATCCTCGACCATCACCACCCTGCTCACGCTGGGCATCCTGGGCCTTTGACCGACCCTCAGGCGTAGTAGTACTCGCCGCGTGCCTTCTGCTCCCGGTCCAGACGGGACTCGCTCTTGTTGATGCGGGGCCGATGCGTCTCGTTGTCCCGGCGGAAGGTGATATCAACGTCCTTCAGGAAACGGTTCATGCCACTGCGCATGTCGAACGGGCCCTCCCCTCGGCCATGGCGGCCGGGGTCGCCGGAGAACACCATCATGCTGTCCGAGACCATATCCAGGAAGTAGATGTCGTGGTCCACGATCATGGCACTCTTGCCGGTCTTCTCCATCACCCGGCGGATGGTCTTGGCGGCGTGCATCCTCTGGTTGGAGTCCAGGTAGGCGGACGGCTCGTCCAGGAGGTAGATGTCCGCCTCCCTCGCCAGGCACAGGGCGATGGCCACCCTTTGCAGCTCCCCTCCGGAGAGTGAACGCACGCTCTTGTCCATGAGGTGCTTCACCGCCAAGGGGACGACGACCTCGTTCTGGAAGAAGCCGGAGTCCACCACGTCGTAGGCCGTGGTGTACATGAGGTCCTTCACCGTGCCCTCGAAGTCGGCGCTGATGTATTGCGGTTTGTAGGCGACTTTGACATCCCGCACCACTGTCCCCCCGTCCGGGGCTATGGCACCGGCGAGGATCTTCACGAAGGTGGTCTTGCCGGTGGCGTTGGGACCCACCACGCCCACGGACTCCCCTATGTGAACCTTCCCTCCGTCCACCTGCAGCTTGAAGCTGCCGAAGTCCTTGCTCAGGTTCTCGTAGGAGATCATCTCGTGCGCGATCCAGTCGCTGCGGGGCGGGGAGGACTCGAAGACGATGGGCTGGTCGCGGAAGCGGATATTCTCTTCTGGCAGATATCCGTCCAGGTAGACGTTGATGGCCGTGCGCACCTGCCGGGCCAGGGTGAACACGCCGTAGGCGCCCTCGACGCCGTAGACCACGCTCACGTTGTCGGCCAGGAAGTCCAGGATGGCCAGGTCGTGCTCTATTACCACCACCTGCCGGTCCTGGCTCAGCCTCTGTATCCAACGGGCCATACGCAGGCGCTGGTGTATGTCCAGATAAGAAGAGGGCTCGTCGAAGAAGTACACATCGGCATCCTTCATCATAGTGGCGGCGATGGCCACCCGCTGCAGCTCCCCTCCGGAGAGGTCCCCAAGGGTGCGGTCGATGATCTGGTCCAGCTCGAACATCTCCACCGCCTCCTCCAAGGGTATGCGCTGGTCCACCTTGTCCAGCAGCTCCCGCACCGGGCCGCTGTGCACCGCCGGCAGCTTGTCCACGTACTGCGGCTTAACGGCGATGCGCACATCGCCGTTGTAGACCGACTGCAAGTAGCCATGGATCTCAGTACCGGCGAAGTGCATCAGGACCTCCTCTTTGCTCGGGGGGTCCTGGAAACGGCCCAGGTTGGGTATCTCTGTGCCGGACAGTATCTTGATGGCCGTGGTCTTACCGATTCCGTTGGGACCGAGGATTCCGGTTACCAGGCCCTTCTTGGGCACCGGCAGGCGATAGAGGCGGAAGGCGTTCTCCCCGTACTGGTGCACCATCTCGTCCTTGAGCTCATCCGAGAGCCCGATGATCTTGATGGCCTCGAAGGGGCACTTGTGCACGCATATGCCGCAGCCCACGCAGAGCTCCTCCGAGATGATGGGCTTGCCCTTCTCCCCCAGGACTATGGCTTCCACACCCGTCCTCACCTTGGGGCAGAAACGCAGGCACTCGTTGTTGCACTTGCGGTTCTGACAGCGGTCTTGGAGCAACACGGCGATACGCATGAGTGGGCTTAATCGAAGCTCGGATATAAGTTTTAGCGACGTCTCCATTCATATGGTCCCTGTATGTGATGTTTCGGGGGCAGTTCGGCGCTGAATGGATGAATCTCGGAACGATGATGCGACGACGCGTCTTCCATAAATTGTCATTGACCAGCACCGATGAGAACGCAGCGATCCCGCGAGAGGGGCCTTAAATGTTGTCATACCGAAGGCTGGGTATGGTTTGAAATATAATGTTGTCATTGCAACTGTCATAACATGCACCCACGCGACCGTTGTGACAGCATCCTCTCCGAATCCGGTTCCTACGACAGCGTCAGTTGGCTGTGCTCCCTCATACATTGGAACATGCACGCCTTCATCCGCGACCGTCTCCGGCACATGGACATCGCCCGCGGACAGCTTCTATTCCTCCTTATCCTGCGTCATCGCCCAGGCATCAACCAGGAGGAGCTGGCTTCCATACTGCATATGGACAAGGGCACCGTGGCCAGAGGCCTGAAGAAATTGGAGAACTCCGGCTTGGTGACGCATGAGAAGCGGGGGAGGTCCCACATCCTGGCCATCACATCCAAGGCGGAGGAGAGCATGACTGTCCTGGAGGATGTCTGGAGGGAGGCCAACAACCTGCTTCTCCAGGACCTTTCGCCGCAGGAGGCTGAGGACCTCATCCGGTTGCTCGGCCGGGCGCATGAGAATTCCCGCAAGGGGGAGACGCATGGATGAGGATTCCCGCTCCGTGGGCGTGGAGACCCTCCTAGGGGACCCCAAGAATGCCATCGTGAAGCTCTCCATCCCCATGATCATCGCCATGAGCTTCCAGACCGCCTACAATTTGGTGGATGCCATCTGGGTGGCCGGCCTTGGCGCAGACTCGTTGGCCGCGGTGGGTTTTGCTTTCCCTATATTCTTCGCCCTCACCGGCTTGGCCAACGGCATAGGCATCGGCGGCTCCTCCGCCATCGCCCGCTACATCGGCCGCAAGGACCGTCGGCGGGCGGAGCAGGCGGCGGAGCACGCCCTGGTGTTCGGCGTCCTGGTGGCGGTCCTGATATCGTTGCCGCTCTTCCTATTCGCCGAGGACATATTCCTAGCCTTGGGAGCCGCCCACACCGCACCGTTGGCGGCGGATTACGGCCGGGTGCTCTTTGGGGGCTCCCTCCTCATCTTCCTCATGTCCATCATGAGCTTCCTCCTCCGGGGGGAGGGGGACGCCAAGCGCTCATCGTACATCATGATGGCAGGCTCGATCCTGAACATGGTCCTGGACCCGATCTTCATCTATGGGCTGGACATGGGCGTGGCCGGCGCGGGCTGGGCAACGCTGGTGTCGTTCGGCATCGCCACCCTGGTGATGTTGCACTGGTACCTGGTGCGCCGGGACACCTATGTGCGTTTGCACCTTCTGCTGTTCCGTCTGGATCGGGAGATATTCCGAGAGGTCTTCCGGGTGGGCATCCCAGCCTCGGTGCAGATGGTCAGCATGGCCCTCATGCAGTTGGCCGTGAATCTCATCATCCTCATGGTCTCGGACACCGATGGTGTGGCGGTGTACAGCACCGGCTGGAGGGTGATCTCCATGGCCATCATCCCTCTGCATGGCATATCCTCGGCCGTGGTGCCGGTGACGGCGGCGGCGTTCGGCGCCCATCGCCATGACAAGCTCTCCGTGGCCCATCTCTTCTCCGTGCGTTTCGCATTGAAGGTCGGGCTGATTGTAGCCCTGTTCATCCTGATTTTCGCACCGCAGATCTCCCTGCTCTTCAGCTGGTCCGAGGGCTCTGGTCATCTGGCTGAGCCCATCACCGAGCTCATCCGGATCAATGCCTTCATGGTCCCCGGTGTGGCTTTCGGCATGATGTCCTCCTCCACCTTCCAAGGCATGGGCATGGGGTTGCGGGCATTGGCGGCCGCCCTCCTGCGCGCCCTGGTGATGGTCATCACCTTCACCTACATCCTGGGGGTGGTGCTGGGCTTCGGTCTGCAAGGTATCTGGTTCGGTCTCCTGCTGGGCAACATCTGCGGCTCCATCATCGTCTTCAGCTGGGTGCGTTTGAGTATCGCTCATCTCTCCCGGGAACGGAAGTATGTCTGAGCCTCCAAGAGATTAGTTCAAATACAATGAATTTCTCCGCATGGTCATGGAGAACCGCACCACGGGTGTGGACACCATCCTGGGGGATCCTCGAAAGGCCATCCGACGCATGACCGTTCCCATGCTGGTGGCCATGACATCGCAGACCCTTTACAACCTCATCGACGCTGTGTGGGTGGCCGGGCTGGGCTCGGACGCATTAGCGGCGGTGGGACTGGTTTTCCCTATATTCTTCATCCTCAACGGCATCGGCAACGGTCTGGGCGTGGGCGCGGCATCCGCCATCGCCCGCCGCGTGGGTGCGGAGGACAAAGAGGGCGCGGACGCCGTGGCCGTTCACGCGTTGATCATCTCCGTGCTGGCCACTCTTATACTCACGTTGCCCTTGTTGTTGCTGGCGGAGGACATCTTCACCGCCATGGGCGCTGGATCCGCCACCCCCCTCTGCGTGCAGTATGCACAGGTGATATTCGCCGGCACGGGGGTGATCTTCATACTCACCCTCTTGGACAGCATCATCCGTGCCGAGGGTGACGCCAAGCGCTCCATGCGCATGATGATCATCGCCTCCTTCTTGAACATCATCCTCGACCCCATCTTCATCTACACCCTGGACATGGGTGTGGCCGGGGCCGCTTTGGCCTCGGTGCTGGCCTTCGGTGTAGCGGGGCTGGTCATGGGTTACTGGTTCTTCGTGAAGAAGGACACCTTCGTGCGCTTCCGTTTCCGGGGATTCCGTTTCCAGTACGTGATCCTGAAGGACATCATGCGCGTGGGCATACCCGCCTCCATGGAGATGACCATCCTCTCCATGTCCTCCTTGGTGATGAACATGATCATCCTCTCCATCGGCAGCACGGACGGGGTGGCTATATACTCCTCTGGATGGCGGGTCTTCCAGATGGCCATGATACCCTTCCTCAGCATCGGTGCAGCCATGGTCCCGGTCTGTGGCGCCGCCTACGGGGGCCGACGCTACGACAAGCTCAATGACGGCTATCGCTACGCGGTCATGCTGGCCGGGGGCATCATGGCCCTGTTCTCCCTGATCCTGGCGGTCTTCGCCCCCCAGATCACATTGCTCTTCACCTACTCCGAGGGCACGGCGCACCTGCAGGATGGCATGGTGGAGTTCGTGCGCATCGGATGCATCTTCCTCCCGTTCATCGGCATGGCCTCCATATCCAGCATGATGTTCCAGAGCATCGGCAAGGGGCTACGCGCCCTGATTTCCACGGTCATGCGCAATGTGGTCTTCCTGCTGCCGCCGGTCTATGTGCTGGGTATGCAGTACGGCGTCATAGGGGTGTGGTGGGGCATGGTGGCGGGCGAGATCGCCGGTTCGGTGCTCATCTTCACCTGGGCCATATGGACCCTGAAGGTGCTCATGCGGGAGGCTCCATGGGTGCGGCGCTCGGACGAGCTGGCCTGAGGCCTGCCAATCATTCTTATATGTGACTTCCATATTTCCGACGATTCACCATGTCCAAGATATTCGTGGGAGTGGCCTGGCCCTATGCCAATGGGGTCATACACCTGGGCCATCTGGCCGGTTCTCTGTTGCCACCGGACATATTCAGCCGCTACCGCCGCCTGCAGGGCGACACCGTGCTCATGGTCTCCGGCTCTGACCAGCACGGGACGCCCATCACGGTGACGGCGGAGAAGGAAGGGAAGAGGCCCGAGGAGGTGGCGGACCGCTTCCATCAGTTGAACAAGAAAGCCATCGAGGACATGGGCATAGAGTTCTCCCTATTCACCAAGACCCATCACGAGAACCATCAGAAGGTGGTGCAGGATATATTCCTGGCTCTCCGGGACAAGGACCTTCTGTACACGGACAAGACGCTTCAGTACTACTGCTCGTCATGCCACCGTTTCCTACCGGACCGCTACGTGCACGGCGTCTGCCCCAAATGCGGGGCCCCGGACACCCGCGGCGACCAATGCGACGACTGTGGCATGACCTTCGAGGCCGGTGATCTCCTGGAATGCCATTGCAGCCATTGCGGCTGCGAGCCGGAGGTGCGGGAGACCGACCACTTCTTCCTCCGCCTCAGCGTCTTCCAGGAGCGTCTGCTCCAATACTTGGAGGAGAAGGAGGGCTGGCGGCCCAACGTCAAGGCCTTCACCCGCAACTGGTTGGAGGGCGGTCTGAACGACCGGGCCATCACCCGGGACATGGACTGGGGCATCCCCGTGCCTGTGGACGGTTGGGAGGACAAGGTCATCTACGTCTGGTTCGAGGCCGTCATAGGATACCTCAGTGCCAGCAAGGAGTTCTCTGCCATAAAGGGCGAGCCTGACCTGTGGCGGGATTATTGGCAGGACCCCCAGGTGAAGCACTACTACTTCCTGGGGAAGGACAACATCCCCTTCCATTCCATAATCTGGCCGGCCATCCTCATGGGCTGCGGTGGCCTGAACCTGCCGGACGAGATCCCGGCCAACGAGTACCTCACATTCAAGGGCGGCAAGCTCTCCAAGAGCCGTGGCACCAGCATCGACATCCCTTCCGTGCTCTCCCGCTTCGCTCCCGACCTGGTGCGTTACTACCTGTCGGTGAACATGCCCGACCATCGGGACGCCGAGTTCTCCTGGGACGATTTCCAGGCCAAGGTGAACAACGAGCTGGTCTCCACCTTGGGCAACTACTACCACCGGGTGCTGAGCTTCACCCGCAAGAACTACTCCTCCATACCGCCGTTGCAAGACGCATCCCGTCTGCAGGAGGTGCGGGCGGAGATCGAACGGGTGCGGGCGGAGGTGGAGGACCATATGGAGAGCTTCGACTTCAAGAAGGCCCTACGGTCCATCATGGAACTCTCTGGCTATGGCAACCGCTACTTCGATTCCGTGAAGCCCTGGAGCCTAGTCAAGAGCGACCGGGATGGCTGCGGGGACGTCCTGCATTGCAACCTGGAGATCGTCAAGGCCTTGGCCATAATGTCCTGGCCCTTCCTGCCCTTCTCCTCCCAGGAGATCTGGTCCAACCTGGGCCTCCAGGGGTCCCCCCTGGACGCGGGATGGGAAGGTATCGATGTCCCTCTGCCGGCAGGGCAGGAGCTGGCCGATCCGGTGCCGGTGTTCAAGAAGGTGGAGATGGAGAAGGACGAGGAGGCACCCGTTCCGGAACCAACACCGCCGATGGCGGCATCGCCGTTCGCCCCCCTCTCACAGCTGGATCTGCGGGTGGGCACGGTGTTGTCGGTAGAGAATCACCCAGATGCGGAGAGGCTATTCGTGTTGAAGGTGTGCATAGGCGAGGAGAGGCAGATCGTGGCCGGGCTGCGGGCCTATTACTCGCAGGAGGAGATGCTGGGACGGAAGGTGGTGGTGGTGAGCAACCTCAAGCCGGCCAAGCTGCGTGGCATCCGCTCAGAGGGCATGCTGCTGGCGGCGGACGACGAGTCGCTGGGAGGGAGCACGGTGCTCCTGCTCCGGCCGTCCAAGGACGTCCCGGACGGCACGCGCATCGACAGCGGGCTGACGGTGCGGGAGTCCCGTATCGAGTACAAGGACTTCCAGAAGGCGGTGATGCGGGTGGCCCGGCACGAGGATGGAGTCATGCTCCTGGATGGCAACCCGGCGGTGGAGCTGGACGATGGGGCGCCGGAGTACCTGGCTGTGGCCTTGGACAACGGGCGGGCGCTGCCCTTGCGCAGCGCTGACGGGGCCTACCTCACCGTGGAGAGGCCCATCAGCGACGGTGCGTGCATCCGATGAAAGCCGATCTGCATATCCATTCCCATCATTCCAACGACAGTTGCTCCTCCGTGGCGGAGATATTACAGCAGGCCAAGGAGCGGGGACTGGAATGCATCGCCATCAGCGACCACAACACCTTGGGGGCCTATGATGACATCCCGGATGACCCCGGCGTCATAATCATACCTGCGGTCGAGGTCTCCAGCGCCGCCGGCCATATCCTGGCTTATGGGGTGACGGTGGACATCGAACGTGACATGAGCGTACGGGAGACCATCGATGCCATCCATGCCGCCGGCGGGCTGGCCTGCGTTGCCCATCCCTATCGGATGAGGTCCGGCATCGGCGGCGAGAACGTCAGCAACGATTTCGACCTGGTGGAAGGTTGGAACTCCCGTTCCTCCCGCAAAGGCAACCGGCAGGCCATGAGTTTGGCCCGTTCCTTGGGTCTGCCTATGACCGCCGGGTCGGACTCCCATCGTCCGGACACCGTTGGCGACGCTTTTGTGGAGATAACCGTTCCCTGCCGTGACCATGACGATGTGTTGCAGGCCATCATGGACGGCAAAACGGAGCTGGGCGGCAAGCATCGCGGTGCCTTCGCCACCCTGCGCTATGCGGTCAAGACCGTGGGGGAATGGATCCTTCGTGGCTGCCGTCGCATGTGATCAGAGGTTGAATTCCTCTTCCCGGAAGTTCACCGCCGGGCAGGGCCCCAGGCATTTTCGGCAGTGAGTGCAACGAGAGGCGTCCGCGCTGGCCTTCCCATCCTGCATGGACAGCGCCCCTTCTGGACAACGGGCCACGCAGAGGGAGCATCCCACGCAGTGCTCGGCCCGTAGGATGAGTCCGAACATGGTCTGAGCGGCATCGCGGATGATCTTCTCCGTCCGGCCCTTGGAGA
>JBFWLS010000004.1:0-13915 GCA_050251995.1 Candidatus Methanomethylophilaceae archaeon | reverse complement strand
TATGTCTGGGTTGTCTACCAGGTCCTTCTGGAGCTTGCCTTTACGATCCATGACGATGTTCAGGACACCGTCGGGCAAGCCCTTGCGGACCATGATTTCATAGATCATGAAGGAGGGGAGCGGGGAGTGGTGAGAGGGTACGAGGACCACGGCGTTGCCGGCCAGCAAGGCGGCGAAGACGCTGGAGATAGGCGCCGCCACTGGAGAATGGTAAGAGCCGATGACTGCGAACACCCCCATGGGCTTCCCTTTGACTTGCTGGCTTTCCGCGTCCTGCAGGCACCCGTCCATGACCTCCACCAGGCGGTCCACCTCCGCCAGACCCTCTTTCCGGGTCATGCCCACGTTGATACATATGGCGGAGGCGAGACGGAAGCGGTTCCTAAGGATCTCATCACGGATGTCCCGCATACGTTCTGCCCTCAGGGACAGAGGGAGCGAGGACCAATCAGCGTATCCTTTGGCAGCATAGGACACCGCACGGTCCGCCATGCCATCCTCTGGCTCCTGGAACTGACCTATGATGATGCTCTCGTCGATAGGGCTGCCGGCCTCGAAATCGGTGCCAGAGGCGAACTTGATGCCTCCCATGTAATTCGGATAATCTGCACGTTCCATGTTCAGGACTGCTTCGAACGCAGCGTTGAACTTCCGGTCCTCTTCCGACAGACCGGAGATGTCAGGCATAGCAACAAAGTCTTTCATCCCTTACTCCCGCACGGTTATCTCGGCTATTCGGTATAATGGTTTTCGACATTCGGGTGCCAAAATCCATCCACCGCCCGGAATCCACCGTCATTAATTAATACAAGATATCCATTTTTCCGTCTCGGGGCTCGTGGTCTAGGGGTTATGACGTTGCCTTCACACGGCAGAGGCCGCCGGTTCAAATCCGGCCGAGCCCACCAATTTTATCACTATTCTGTCCATGAAACATCGCCGCATGTGCTGATAATAACAGCCTAGTGTTGATATTCCATCCCCACATATAGGATTGAGTGTTGTCTATGTCAGACCTCGACTCCCTCATCTGTAGACGATGCGGCCACCGGGAAGAGCTGATCCCCGGCGTTGCGTACGTTGTTTCACCGGAAAACCTCTTCGGAGATTATGATGCCCTCCTACGGGCGGTCAGGGACAAGACCATCGCCAGAAGGGCTCACCTATTTTGGAAGGATAGGTGCAACTCGAGGGCCCGGCTCGTAGAGTTCCGGGATTGCATCTATCATTGCCCACGTTGCCACCGCCTCTCCTGCCGGACTTATTTCCGCCTGTCAAGTTTGAACCTTGAATATGAGCCTGATTATCTCTGTCCCGACTGCCGCTCCCTTCTCGATCCTATTCTGCCTGAAAGGATGGAAGACGGAGTTGGAACGCTCGGGACGGACAGGCCTTGGCGTTGCACCCGTTGTCAACACCTGAATGGAGGTCACGGGGCGGCCTCTAACAGCGGAATCCTTCGAGATGAAATTGGATTGCCATGTTTCGATAATCGTAATTATAGCGTCAATCATTTCGAATGATATCGAATGAGTCCTGTTAATTTAGCATTATTCGACATTATGCTACGGAAAACATAAATAAATCGTGCCTATTCTCAGCCCATCTCAGGCAGGCGAATGGCATGATTTTTTTAATAAGCATGGGTGAGCAACATGAGAGTTGAATACTCCCACAAGGACCCCCCAGGTGGACGTTGGACCATCGTGATAACGGGCATCTTACTGCATCTTTGCTTGGGATCGATATACGCCTATGGCGTCCTGCGCAATTCTCTGCTCGATTATTTCAAGGAATTGGGCTTGGAGCCCAGCGCCATGGATATGACCTGGCCCTTCATCGTGTTCCTGGCATTCTTCGCCCTCACCATGCCCCTGGCCGGCCCCTACATCCAACGATACGGACCACGGACGGTGAGCATGGTAGGAGGGGTCCTTTGCGGCCTTGGTTGGTTGGCGGCCTCCTTCGCCAGCTCTCCCTTCATGCTAATCCCCCTTTACGGCGTCATCGGTGGCATAGGCGTGGGCATCGCTTATGGTGCCCCCATCTCCGCCTCTGCTTGCTGGTTTCCAGATAAGCGCGGTCTGGCCGTAGGTCTAACCGTGCTCGGCTTCGGTTTCTCCTCCGCCATCATTACCTATTCCAGCAGTTTCCTCATGGACAATGGATGGGGCATAATGAGCGTCATGCGGCTCTTCGGCTTGGCCTTCATCGTCTTGAGTGTGACCTTATCCCTTCTCCTGCGCTTCCCGGGGGAGGACTGGAAGCGCCCAGTGGCGTCCAGTGCCAAAAAGGGGCCGGTCGTCCACAGCGTGAAGAGGGAGGACATGGTGAAGACGCGGGCATTCAAAGGCCTGTGGCTCTGCTACACCATCGGCTCCCTGGCTGGTCTGACTGCCATAGGCATCTCCGGTCCTGTGGGAATAGAGGTCTTCGCCAACGCCGGCATGGACCCCGATGCCGCCAATGCCCTCATATTCACCCTCATCCTGCCCTTCGCATTCTTCAACGGGCTGGGGAGACCTCTTTTCGGTGACCTGACCGACAGGTTGAGCGCCCGTGGCACAGCCATGCTGACATTCTTCATCATCATCCTGGCCTGCATGACCATGTACCTAGGATACGACAGCGTGCTGGCCTACATCATATGCTTCGCACTGCTCTGGGGTTGCCTAGGAGGGTGGCTGGCCATCGCCCCCACCGCCACAGCAAACTTCTTCGGCATGCGGGATAACGCCCGTAACTACGGTCTTGTGTTCACCGCCTACGGTGCCGGGGCCATCATCGGTGGCGTGGTCTCCGCCCAGGCCAAAGACCTGCTAGGAGACTTCCGGCCTTTCTTCCTCATCCTGACTGCGCTTTCCATTCTGGGACTAGCCGTAGCCTGGATGACTTTGAGGGCCCCCGAGGACACATCTAGTTGAACAAACCACTTCCTCCCTTTTCCTGTTTATGGGATATAGAGGCGAGGCGCTCCCGTCCTCTCCTACAACCTACGGGGGAGGAGATATATTTCGAGGACCTCTGCCATCTGCGTGAAGACGTCACCAACCGGATTGACAAGGGATTTGCAGGATGAACGCCCAGATGGTGCCTAATGAGCAGGCGTTGCCGTTCACGCACCGCGAGTTGAGAACAGTCAAGTCGCGGAGATACAACGCCGAGAAATTAGGTGACGACCTCACGTTGACCATGAGAGTCGAATCTCTGGCAGTACTGTTGGATTGGGTCAAGAGGATCGACCAGGAGCTGCGGAGGATAAGAAAAGACAAGACAAATGTCAGATTATCCGCTCTTTTATCTGTGTGAAAAAAATAAAGGTGTTTGGTGGGGACTCATTCGTCCCAGTCCGGACCATGCGCCCGGACCATGAAGTCCTCCGCGTCCCCTATATCATCCGTGAACAGGCTGACCACTATCCCTGCTATCAGGGCAGCAGGTAGGCTGTAAAGGGCGGGGTTGATTAGAACCGGTATGCCCAAGATGTCGGCTAACCCCATCAGCCTAGCCACCACGAAGATGACGGAGACCAGCATGCCCACCACGATGGTGGACAGGGCCCCCTGACTGGTGTAGCGCTTCCACCACACAGACAGGAAGAGCACGGGGAAGAACACCGAAGCCGCGATTCCGAAGGCCAAGGTGACCAGATAGCTGACGTTCTGATCAGCCAACCCGATGGCGAACCCCACTGCCAGTGTCCCGGCGGCCACGATGGAAAGCTTGGCCACGCTGACCTCGCGCCTGTCGCTGGCATCCGGGTTTATCACCTGCTTGTAGAAGTCGTGCGTCACCGTGGTGCCGATGGTTATCAGCAGACCGGCAACAGTGGACAGGATGGCACAGAACGCCCCGCCGATGGCGATGCCCAGCAGCACGTCTCCTCCTGCCAATTCACTCAGCAGGGGAACAGCCATGTTCTGGGCGATGGCCGCATCTCCGCCCAAGAAATAGCCCATCAAGTCGGGGTACAGCACGTACATGGCACCGAGGCCAACGAAGATGGTCATTATGTAGAACGTCCCCACCATCAGAAGCACGCCAATGGTGCTGGTGCGGGCGTCCTTGGGCTTCTCCACAGTGAAGTAGCGGGTGAGCACGTGCGGGAGACCGGCAGTACCGAAGACCAGGCCCGCGGCCAGAGCGATGACGTTCATCCAACCGGAGGCAAACACCCCTGGCGTCAGGGCATCAGGGCTGCCGGCCAGCTTCGTGGAGACGAAGGCCACGGCCTCACCCGCGGTGAGCGTGGACCAATCCGGGACGGATGGGTCCCCGGTCAGAAGATCCGCAGCCAATTGCGGCGGGATCATCTCCTTGGCCTGGGCGATTATGGCCGACAGGTCGGAGTTGAAGAATGTGGTCGCCGTCAGTATGAGGATCAAGAGCATGGCACTCCACAGGATCATACCTTGGATGATCTGATTGTAGGTGGTGGCACGCATGCCTCCCACGGCCACATAGGTGATCACAAGCGCCCCGATGATGACCTCCGCCATGACATAGTCCCAACCCACCAGCAGCTGCAGGAGGGCTCCAGCGCCCACCATCTGCGGTATGACATAGAAAGTGGAGATGATGACCACGCTGACCATGGCGCTGAGGCGGATGGCGCGGTTGTCCTTGAAACGGGTGGTGAGGGCGTCCGGGGCGGTGTACTTACCGATCTTCCGCAAAGGCACGGCCAGCAGAAGCAGTAGTATGATGTATCCACCGAAGTAGCCCAGGCCATCCCAGGCCTTGTCTATACCCAGGACCGCTATGGCTCCGGCCACGCCCAGGAAGCTGGCCGCAGACAGATAGTCACCAGTCAGTGCCAAGGCGTTCTGCAACCAGGAGATCTTCCTTCCGGCCACGTAGAACTCGGATGCGGTACGTGAGAAACGGCGGGAGTATATGGCCACGCCCAGGGAGACACCAATGAGCCCGAAGACGAAAGCCAGGGTTATCGCGCTTGCCATTCTCAATCACCTCGGTCATAGCTTTCTGCTATGCGGTTGAAAGCGATGGCGGTCAGCCAACCCAGAGGGAACAGGGCAATCATCCACAGTATATTGACTGGCAGGTTGTTCAGGATGTCCGAAACCATGGTGCCGGGATAGAACGCGCTAGCCAAACCGAGCCCGAAGTATGGGATAAGGAACACCATCATGGCCATCACGGCCACGGACAATCGATGCCTGATGTTCAATGAATCCAAAGTTATGGGAGGGGCCTTGTACACCTCTGGGGGGGCTGGGATCACAATCCCCTTGGCCACAGCCATGATGTCCTTGAGGTCGTCCAATTGGAATCCCTTGGTTATCAAGACTGGGTAGCGGGAGTGCTTCATCACCCCTTCCGCCACACTCCCCAACTGGATACGCTCCCAGCCGCTTCGACCGGAGTTGCCCATGATTATCAGGTCAGGCTGTATCTCTTCCGAGAACTTCAGTATACTGGCCACCAGTGGGCCAGCTGGAAGGGTCATGGTCTCCACCATCACACCTTGGGTCTCACCGTATCTCTGCGCCACTTCTGGCCCGAAGACCATTGGCCCCTTGAATCGGCTGGTGGCCACCTCCTCACCCACCCTTTCCAGGGCGGTCATGATCGAACCCTCGTTGACCGTGACCGCTATGATGCGGGATTGGGTGTCGGCAGCCATCTGCACCGCCATCTTGGTGGCGGCCATAGCCGGCAAGGAACCGTCAGTGGCCAGGATGATAATGCGATCCCTCTGCCGCTGCGTGTTGTCGTTGTTCATTATTGCCTCCTCATTCATAGCTCGCGGAATGAGGTCCCGGCACTTCATGAAGCGAGCTCGGGATCTCCGTCCGCTTACCTGGTGCTGTTTAGAAAACATCCTATTTAAACTTATATCTATTTATGGACAAAATTTATTGAATTATTGATTATTATCGTAATAATTACACGATTAACACAAATTATACGATTAGAATATGAATAAAACATATTTGGATTACGATTTACATATATATCATCAATAATATAATATAATTATTGCCAGAATCGGTTATCCTCTTTATGACGATTATTGGATAACGCTGCTTAATGACATCCTGATACAAGGATGCATGCGGATGCGCACAGGGGTCGATTCCATCATGGATCTTGTAAAGAATGCCCATCTCCCTTGATGGGCGATGGCACATGTTTTAATATATAATTCTTCATTGAAGGAAAAACCGGGCTCGTGGTTTAGGGGTTATAACGACGCCCTTACAAGGCGTAGGTCGCCGGTTCGAATCCGGCCGAGCCCACCAGACCATCCACGTCAGACTCAATCCTTCAACAAGGCCAAGTTCTCACCTCGGATGACGTTTCCATGCCGGCAGTACCCAATGGTCTTCTCGATATCGTTGGAATGCAGGCCTTTGACCTTGGTCAGGTCGCGGCTGTCATACTCCACGATGCCTTTGGCGAAGACCTCCCCGCCCTGAACGATGTCCACCACATCACCGGGTTCGAAGGGGCCGTTAACAGACAGGATGCCTTTCGGCAGCAGGCCCATGTGCCTCAACAGAGCGGCCTTGGCCCCCTCGTCCACCTCGATGGCACCGGATGAATGGGAAAGGAGTATCCAACGCATCTTGCCTCTCCGGACATCCCCCTCGGCCACGAATATGGTGCCAATCTCCTCGCCGGCCACCACCCGTAGCAGGACATCCTCGATGCTGTGGTTGGCAATCACCATATGGCAACCTGATAGACAACAAATCTTGGCGGCTTCGATCTTAGCGCGCATGCCGCCCACCCCCTTGCCTTTGATGTCCTTGCTGGCATAGGACTCGATCTCCTTCGTGATGGCGTGAACCTCGCGGATGAGATTGGCCTTGCCCTTGTAAAGGACCGGGTTGCGGTCATAGAGGCCGTCCACATCCGAGAGTATAATGAGCAGTTCCGACTCCATCTTGCTGGCCACCATCGACGACAGTGTGTCGTTGTCCCCGAAGTATGCCTCGATCTCCTTGATGCACAGAGCGTCGTTCTCATTCAGGATAGGAATCACGCCATGGTCAAGCAGGGTCTCCATGGTGTTCCGCAGGTTCAGGAAACGGGTGCGGTCGGAATAGAAATCATATGTGAGAAGTACCTGGGCGATGGTCAGCCCCACTTTGCCGAAGCTGTCATTCCACTTCTGCATCAGAATGCTCTGGCCTACAGAGGCCGCGGCTTGACGGATGGGTATCTCGTTCGGTTTGGGGTGCCCACCCATGGCATCCATGCCGATGCCTATGGCCCCGGATGTCACCACTATGACCTCGATGCCTTTCTCCCTCAAGACCTTCACCTGGCGGGCCACAGAATCCATGAACTCCGTGTCCACCTGGTATCCTTCCTTGGTAATGGAGGAGGTTCCGACCTTGACCACGACCTTCTTGATGCCGCTCAACAGATCCTGACGGTTCATCATCTCACCTACAGCTGCAACTCCAGATCCTTCCTCTTGTGGGTGAAGCCTTTGGCGGACGGTCCAGCGTAGTCCTTGACCACGTGTCCGTCCCCCAAGAGCACATACTTGTAGATCATCAAACCCTCCATGCCCACCGGCCCCCGGGCATGAATCTTGTTAGTGCTGATCCCCACCTCCGCCCCTTTGCCGTAACGGAAGCCGTCCGAGAAACGCGTGGATGCATTGACCATGACGCTGGAGGAGTCCACCAGGCTGACGAACCTGGACACGCTCTCCCTATCCTCGCTTATAATGGCATCAGTGTGACCGGATCCGTGCCGGTTGATGTGCTCGATGGCGGCGTTGAGGTCGTCGACCACCTTCACGGAGATTATCATGTCGTTGTACTCGGTGTCCCAATCCTCATCGCTGGCCGGCACATATCCCTGCATTCCATGGGATGCCAGGATCATCTGGCTCCTGTCGTCCACCCGCAATTCTACCGCTGCATCCATGAGAGCGGAGGCTATAGAGGGCAGAAGATCTTCTGCCGCCCCCTGGTGCACCAGCAACGTCTCCGCGGCGTTGCACACCGCGGCATATTGTATCTTGGAATCCAAGACCACCTGCACGGCCTTGACGACGTCCGCATGCCTGTCCACATAGACGTGACATATGCCAGCGGCGTGCCCCAACACCGGTATCCGGGTATGGTCTTGGATGAAGCGGACGAAGGCGTTGGAGCCCCGGGGTATGAGCAGGTCTATGTACTCATCGAACTCCAGGATGGCGTTCACGTCGTCCCGGCTCTCCATGAGCTGGAAGGCCTCCGTGGGGATGCCTGCTACGGTTCCGGCGGCCTGCACCAGCACCTGGAACAAGGTCCGGTTGGAGTGCTGGGCCTCGCTGCCTCCCTTGAAGACCGTAGCGTTTCCGCTTTTCAGGCACAGGGAAAGTATCTGCGGCACCACGTCCGGACGGGATTCAAAGATGACCCCTATTAGACCGATGGGACAGCTGACTTGATAGAGCATGAGCCCCTGGTCCAATTCCAAGGCATCCATGGTGCGGCCCACCGGATCCGGAAGGGATATCACATCGCGGATTCCGGCGATCATGCCATCGATCTTGCCGTCATCGACCTTCAATCTCTTGGCCAAGGCAGATGTCAGCTCCCCCTTCTCCACCATCCCCTCCGCCGCCGCCATGTCCAGATCGTTGGCCGCGATGATGGATTCCCGGTTTGCATCCAAGGCCTCAGCCATAGCAACCAGAGCCTTCTGCTTCGTATCCGTGCTCTGCGCCGCCAATGCGATGGATGCCTCCTTGGCCTTGCGCACCTGGTCCTTTATGGTGCTGTTCATGGGAACCAACTCATTGGTGAATCGTTCAATGCTTCATTATCTTTATCCCCTCCCACAGACGCCCTGGGGCTTAACCATTAAATAATCCAGCGCGGAATCACATTACGATGGATACCTGCCGCATGGAAATCACCATGCTGGACCCCCAGACCTACGCCTCGCTGCAGTCGCATAAGCTGCGGCAAGACATTCTGGTGCGCCTTTTCCAGGACGGTTATGAAAACGCCCTCAGCAAACAGGCCTTGGCAAACATGCTGGGCATCAAGTACCAACAACTGATCTACCAGCTCAACGACCATCTGTCCGAGTTCTGGGATGTGAAAGGGGATGAGAAGGTTCGTGGCGCGCGGAGGGAATTCATCGGCCCCCGCAACCGGCATGCTGTGTACATCGCCCTTGGCAAGGACGGCCGGATCTTCGTCATCGACCCTTTAGCGGGGCTGTTCGGGCCACTTTCAGAGGTGGGCCTTCGCTGCGATACCTGCCATCCAGAGGAAGCAGAGCACTGCTTGAAGACCCTACGGGAGAAGGACATCATCCCTCGGGTGTTGGAGACCGCGGAGGAGAGTACCTTGTACAAGAACGGCCGCGAAGTTCCCTTCCGTCCCCTGGATCAAGGGATAATCGAGACCCTGAGGGGGTTGGCGAAAGGGGAGAACTGCGCCCTGGTCATACCCTGCGAGAGATGCACCTTCCTACAGAGGAAGAACATCATCACCGTGGAATGAACGCAAAGCCATTTATCTCCTCCTTCGGTTCCAGGTGACATGAGTTCCGATGGAGACGCCACCCGCTTCCTGGTCCTGGGCGGGTTCCTGGGTGCAGGCAAGACAACCTTGGCGGTGAATCTGGCCCGGGTACTTCGAGAGACTTATGACAAATCCGTGGCCATAATAACCAACGATCAGGGCGATGTGCTGGTGGATACAGAGTTCACCAGAGATGCTGGCTTCGATGTGAAAGAGGTGCTGGGAGGATGCTTCTGCGCCAAGTTCGATGATTTCGTATGCGACGCCCGCACCTTGGTGGACATGGGCCGCCCCGACATCATAATCGCCGAGCCCATCGGGACCTCCACCAACATCCTGGCGTCCGTGGTCACCCCCCTGCGCACCTTGTACCCAGAAGAGTTCTCCGTGGCCCCGCTCACAGTGGTGGTGGACTGCGTGCGGGCAGTGGAGATGCTACACGATGGCGAGGGCAAGTCGCAGGAGTCCGTGGCCCTCATCCCGGCACACCAGATGAGAGAGGCGGAGATGGTAGTGCTGTCCAAGGCCGACCGGGTGGATGAGATTACCCTGGAGGCGGTTGTGGCTGCAATCAGGGGCATCCTGCCGGATACAGAGATTGTCCCCACTTCCTCCCTGGACCTCCGGAACATGGAGCGCATCGTGCAGATGCTGCTATCCGACCGACGCAGCGAGAAGGTTCCGGAACCGGACAACAACCGGGGCTTTGCCTTCGAGAAGGCCAAGCTGGGCTGGTACTCCAGCACATTCAATGTCGCCCCCCGAGAGCCAGTGGACATGTACAGCATGATCACGGACATCATGCGCATGGTGGCCGAGGAGTATGGGGCGAAGTCCGTAGCGCATGTGAAGGTCATTGTCTCCTCCCCCGATGCGGCGGCCAAGATGTCCCTGGTAGAGGAATCGATGCAGGTTGATGGCATCTATGGGTCCCGTTACCTGAACGGCCCGGGGAGAATGGTTCTGAACGCCCGCGTCATCTCGCCCCCTCGACATCTGCAGGACGTGATGCAATCGGTGGTCGAGCGCATCGCCCAGCAATATGGGTTGACACTGGAGAAAGAGAGCGAGTCCTGCTTCTCCCCTCGACCGGAATCGCCTTCTCACTTCTTTTTCGAGTGAGAACGCATTCATTCAATTTTTCTTAAATAACTAACATTTTGATTGTTGATATTAAAGGAAGTTTGTCAAATAATCAGTCTTTTTTGATTATTCTGTTTAAACATCGATATCATTATCTACTTTGATATGCAGTTCCCCTGCCATCATACGGGTGGCAAAGTATGAACTGGATAGAGAATTCAAGATCGACAACTGGCACTAAGACCCGGGTACCGGACATCAGCCCGATAAACGGCATGTGCCCCATATGCATTGAAGATTGCAACGTCCTCTGCGAGGTGGGAAAGTCCACTTTCAGAGGGAGGGAGGTCCTGTATCCCAGCCCAGAGTACTTCGGGTTGAGCACCTCCGCCTCCAATAAGGACTTCTTCCTGGACTGGTCCCATTATCAGATCATGGCCGAGCTCCTGGGGGCCAAGGGCATCGAGCCCAACTCGGATCTGGCATTCTTCGAGAACGCCGATGTCAGCACTGTTGTTGGAACACGCTCCAAGCGTCCCATTAAGATGCACCTGCCGGTGCACATCGCCGGTCTGGGATCCACCGCTGTGGCCAAGAGGCACTGGGAGGACATGGCTGTGGGAGCCGCCATATCCGGCGTCTGCCAGGTCATCGGCGAGAACGTCTGCGGCATGGATTCCGCCTCCATCTACTCCAACGGTAAGGTTCAGAAGTCCCCAGAGATGGAGTTCCGGGTCAACTCATATCGCAAGGCCTGGGACGGGGAGCATGGAGCCATCGTCCTGCAGACCAACGTGGAGGACACCCGCGCAGGCGTGGATGATTACGTGATGTCCAAGCTGGATGTGGATGTCATAGAGAGGAAGTGGGGCCAGGGCGCCAAGGCCATCGGCGGTGAGGTCAGGCTGCACACCCTGGAGAGGGCGCTAGAGCTAAAATCCCGCGGCTATCTGGTCATGCCAGACCCCGAGGATCCCAACGTGCAGAAGGCTTTCAAGGACGGTTTGTTCAAGTCCTTCGAGAGACACAGCCGGGTAGGATTCCCGGACGAGCCTTCTTTCCTGGAGGACATTGACCTCTTGAGGAGCAAAGGCGCCAAGAACGTCTTCCTCAAGACCGGCGCCTACAAACCCGAGGTCGTGGCCTTCACCATGAGGTGCGCCTCCGAGGCCAAAATAGACCTCCTGACCTTCGATGGCGCTGGCGGTGGGACCGGGATGAGCCCGGTGCCCATGATGAACGAGATGAGCAGCCCCACCATCCACTTGGTGGCGCAGGTGCTGAAATGTGCCGCGATACTCAAGAAACAGGGTCGTTTCGTGCCTGACATATCCTTCGCCGGTGGTTTCGTGAACGAGACCCAGATGTACAAAGCCATCGCCCTCTCTGACCTGGGCGAGGGACCCATCGTGAAGAGCATCGCCATGGCTCGCACGCCGCTCCTAGCGGTCATGAAGAGCAAGCACTTCGTTGAGATGGCCAAAGACGGCAAGCTGCCCAAGTCTTTCTCCGAACAATATGGTAGCGACCCCATGCATTTCTTCATATCTACCGGCCACTTACAGGCCAAGTTCCCAGACATGAAGATCGGAGAAGACATCCCCTGGGGCGCAGTGGGTCTGTACACCTATTGGGGAGAGCGCGTCACCGAGGGTCTGAAGCAACTCATGGCCGGCGCCCGCAAGTTCCGCCTGGACTGCTTGGAAAGAGAGGACATCGTTGCCCTCACGGAGTATGCTGGCAAGGTAATGGGCATCGAGACCTTGGACGCTCGTGCCGATCGGGTCATGGAACAATTGCTCTAGAACCCAAACCATTTCCCTTCTTTTCAATCTGACCCATTCAGCCTGATTCCTCTCGTTCGTCCATCCTGCATATGAAGGATTGGAAATTAACCAGATAGTCCAAGGCCACATGCCCACAGCTGTTGAGTCGGTAGATTCCCCTCTCTTCCTTCTCGATCAACCCTTTCTCCAACAAGGTGCGGAGATGGAACTGCAAGTGTCCAGTCCGCAATCCCGTCTTGGAGGATAGATCGGAAAATGATTTCTCTTCCTCTTTCAGCAACATCATAAGAGTAAGACGATGCGGGTTGGACAATGAGAACAAGACCTCAGAGCATTCCTCCGGGTGGATGTTTCTCCATTTTTCCTGATAGTTGTTGGAATGGGCCTCCGTCTCCTCGGCGATTTTGTACACCAGCTCGAACAGCAGAATGGTCTCGTTGGTGATGCTGATGAAGAGCTCTGGGCATAGTCCTGGTTTTTCGAAGTTCTTGACGAGGTGGTCGCCTCGGCTGTGCTCCAGCTTCTCGATCGCCGCTTCCGCTCCTTGCGAGACATAAGCGGTGCAGGCATCCTTGATGATGTTATCGAACACCTCGCATTGTGTGCACCTCCGCACTATGTTGGGGTCTGGTTCCATCTCGCGTAGCGTTTCCAATGCCTCTGCCTTGTTGGCATGGGAGATGTCTGTTATGGCATTGATCACCTTCTCGCGAAAAAGCCCCAGCTCCATAGCCAGGAAGACCTGGTCTTGAATATGTGGTTTGTCTCGCGTTTCCACCAATAACTCGGCCAGCGTGATCAGAACCATACCCTAATCATGTTATTGTTCTCTATTAAAAGGTAATTTATCAATTATTGCAAAAGGTGAATCGGACATCCTCACATTAATGTAGCGCCGATGCCATTTCCCCAATCGCGCCCAATGCGTCGAACTCCTGCCATCTCTCGTCATTCGCCTAAGTTGCGGACCACTAACGGGAAGCTAGCGATAGGATTGGATCAGCTCTCGATTCTCAAGGAAGCGTAGTCGAATACCTTCTCCGGGCATTGCATCTGACACCGATAACAGGCCGTCCCTAGGCACCGGCTGGTGTCTACGTGGATGATCTGGTTCGCCGCTAAGGTCAAGGCCCCCTCCGGGCATTCTTTCTCACAGCGACCACAATCCGTGCATCCTGGGAACGAGCCGGAGAGCTCCAGACCCACGTCCTTCATTATCGTTAGCCCCTTCTTCCCCAGGACTGGGATGTCACGAATGACCTTGCGGTTAATGCTGGGGTTCCTGTAGAATTCAGGCAAGGCCTGTATGCCTTCGGAGCGAAGATGGCGGTTGTACTTCTCCATGGACATCCCCTCGCCCCAGTATGCTAACTCCTGCACGTAGATAGTCTCGAAGACCGGGTCTGTGGCGAACATGAGATGGTTGGACCGTATGCCATCCGCGACACCTTGCAACTCATCGAGGAGCGATTCATCCCGCAGCAGGTCCGTGGCCAGGGCCAAGGAGGTGTTCCCTACCTGCTCGATGCTATGGCA
>JBFWLS010000003.1:0-14817 GCA_050251995.1 Candidatus Methanomethylophilaceae archaeon | reverse complement strand
CTTCTTCCTCGGTCCCCTGTTCCTGCCACGGGTGAAGGTCTGGCTCTCGGTTGGCAGCTGGTTCCTGCTGCAGGGGCTGTTCTTCCTCACCGCCACGGGAGGCGGCGTGGCCTACGCCGCCCACATCGGAGGCTTCATAGCCGGGGCGGTTATCGCCCGGGCCACCGTGCCCGGGGGCAAGGGGAGACGGACGGAACCGGACGATGACTGGGATGAGCTGGAGGAGATGGCCAAGACTCCCGAACTGCAACGGGCGCTGCAGGAGATCCGCCAAGCGGACGAGCCAGAGGTCCTGGGTGCATGGCTGGAGTATTTCCAGGAGCGGGCGGTCTGTCCCGTATGCGGCCGGAGGCCGGTCCTCAAAGGGCAGAAGCTGAGATGCGCCTGCGGTTGGGAGAAGCGCCTCTTCTGACCCTGGGAACGATAATCTTAAGCCCTGTGCCCTTCTAATGTAAGACGGATGAGTGAGATCAGATTGGACGTTCTCAGCGTCGGCCATATCGTGCGCGATGGAAAGAAGGTGTTGGAGGCTCACTCCAGTTCCGTGTTGGTGCGCTCCGGCGGCAAGAACATCGTGGTGGACACCAGCAGCCGGGAGAGGAGGGACAGCATCCGCTATTCCCTTCGGGACCTCAAGGTGGAGCCAAAGGATGTGCACTTGGTGGTGGTCACCCACATGCATAACGACCACATCGGCAACCTGGACCTCTTCCCCAAGGCCAAGTTACTGGCGCATGCTTTGGAGGCCCCACCGGAAGGATGGAAGAGGATAGAGGGTGAGGAAACGCTCGCCTCTGGTGTTCGGGCCGTCCCCACTCCCGGGCACAGCCCCGGATCCATAAGTGTCTTCGTGCAGGCCGACCGTCGCTACGTCATTGCCGGTGACGCCCTGCCAACGGAGGAGAACTACGTCAAGAACGTTCCCCCCGGGATAAACTACGACCCGGATTTGGCCATGGAAAGTATTAAAAGGATAGTGGGCTACGCAGACGTGGTCGTTCCCGGGCATGGTCTCCCATTCTCGGTTTGAGGCAGAGAGGTCGATGATATGGTCAATGCTCCTGATGTGGTATATGCTGATTGTCCGGATTGTAAGGATGTCACCCTGCACGACGTGCTGAAGGGCAAGATGGGCAAGTCCACCCTGGAGGCCACCGTGCGCTGCCAGGAGTGCGAGAGGGTGCATGCCACCGTGTTGCGGCAGCCGGAGATCCTCACCGTTCCAGTGGTCATCAGCGATGGGAAGGAGTCGTTCCGCACCACCACCGAGCTGGAGAGCGACGACCTCTTGCTGGTGGGCGATGAGTTCTTCGTGGAAGACCAGTACGTCAAGATCACCGCCCTGGAGCTGGACCAGGAGAGGAGGGTCGAGAAGGCCCCCGCTCCGGAGATCCGTACCATCTGGGCCAAGAAGTTCGACAAGTTGAAGATAAAGGTCTCCGTGAACAATGTGCACCGCACCTACTCCCGGGTCATCGAGGCCGTGCCGGACGAGGAGTTCGCCGTGGGAGACACCATGCGATTCGGGGTGGACGAGGTGGTAATCCATGGCATCAAGGTGCAGGGCAAGATGGTACGCCGCGGCGCCGTGGAGGCGCGCAAGATCGTGCGCATGTACGGCAAGATCGTGCGCCGGGTCTACGACTGAGGCTCAGCCAGAATCGCCTCCAGGACCTGGGAGATGTTCCTCCCTTCCATGACCACGTCCGCAGCGTTCCGTACCTCGTCATCGATGGGGTTGAAGGCGATGGACAGTTGGGAGTGATGGAACATACTCACGTCCACGAAGGAGTTCCCGATGGAGGCCACGCGCTCCTTCTTGACCCCGTACTTGTGCATGAATCTCTGCAAGGTCTCGCCCTTGTCGCTGAGGTCCACGTTCAGGTGGCCTTCGCCGCTGAGACGTCCGTCCGGGTGTGTTAGCAAAGTGTTAGCGGCATAATCGTCGAACTCGAACCCCAGGGCGATTCGCTGCGCCACCAGGTCGATGCCGCCGCTGATGATGACCGCCTTGATGCCGTTGTAGCGTAAAGCGGCCACGGTCTCCTGGATGCCATCGATCAGCGGCACGTCCCGCAGGGCCTCCACGATGTCACGGATGTGCACCTCCGGCTTCACCGTCCGCCACAGGGAGATGTCGCGACGGACGAACTCCATCTCGTCGATCCTGCCGGTCCTGAAAAGGTGCAGAGCCTCGCTGTTGTCCACCTCGAAATAGCGGTGCACCCAGGACCAGGAGCTGACGTAGTCCACCAGCACCCCGTCCATGTCGAAGGCCACCAGGTCATAGGCGAAATCGTTCACGCTGGTTGATATGAAAGACTATTAAAAAAGGTATACGCTATGGGAGTCGATGATAACCCTTCTTGGCACCGGGCACGTTTTCCGAATCGAGGAGCAGACCACCTTTGTCATCCGTAGCATATGGCCGGATGCTGTGCTGGTGGAGCTCGATGCCATGCGATACAATGCCTTGAAGAACCCCCGCCCCGTGGAGCAGGAGCCAGCCAAGGTGCCGTGGATGTACCGGCATGTGGCCAAGTACCAGAAGCGCATGGCGGGGGAGTACGGCGGCACTGTGGGGGCGGAGATGCTGGCCGCTGTTGACGCTGGCATTAGCGTGGGGGCGACCATCGAGTTCATAGACAGCGATGCCACGGCCACCGTGAACCATCTGTGGGAGGAGATGCCCCTGCGGGAGAAGGCCCGTCTGCTGTTCTCCTTCCTGCGTGGCAACAAGGCCAGCAAGGAGGACTTGGAGACGGAGCTGCGGTCCTACTCCGACAACGAGGAGCTATATCTGGAGCAGATGCGGGGTAGCTTCCCCACCCTGGTGGAGGTGCTCATCGACTCCCGAAACCAGAAGATGGCGGAACGCATACGTGCCGCCGCCGCCCGTCACCAGAACATCGTGGCTGTGGTGGGGGACGGCCATGTGGAGGGCATCTCCAACCTCATAGCCGACCTGGAACCGAAAACGATAAGATTGAAGGTCCTGATGGACGAGGAGAGCATGCGGAATCTGCGACAGGAACTCTCTTCGGAGCAAGGCATGGTAGCATCCAGAGGAGCGTGACGATGAGAGTAGAACTGCTGGCATCCACTCCAGACGCGGACTCCATCTGCAGCGCCGCCGGGCAGTCATGCTACTCTGACCAGCCAGCAGACGAGATCGTCCGTCAGGCACAGGACCCGGAACCAATCCTACGTCGCATCGTGGGCATGGGCCATCATTCCGTCATCGAGCATGCCGTGTTCACATTCTCCGTGCACGGCGTCTCCCGTGCCCTGACCCATCAGCTGGTGCGGCATCGTATCGCCTCCTTCTCCCAGCAGAGCCAGCGTTACGTCTCCATGTCCCAGGCCTCCTACGTGACGCCACCCAGCATCGCGGCGGACGCCGGTGCAGTGAAGCGCTACCAGGAGCTCATGCAGGACATCTGGAAGGCCTACGAGGAGCTGGGGGGCCTGGTGCCTAAGGAGGATGCCCGCTATGTGCTACCCAACTCCTGCCACACCAACATCGTCATCACCATGAACGCCCGCGAGCTGTGGCATTTCTTCTCACTGCGTTGCTGCAACCGGGCGCAATGGGAGATTCGCGAGATGGCGCAGCGGATGATGGAAATCTGTCAAGAGGTGTCTCCCACCATCTTCCGCGATGCCGGGCCTCCCTGCGTGCGCGGACCCTGTCCAGAGGGCAAGCTGAGCTGCGGGAAGCCTTGGAATCGGGAAAAAAAGCTTATATAGGAAATTATCCTAACCCGGTTCACTCGGTGAACACATGGGAAACATCAGGCCTACATACATCAAGAGAGTGGCCGTTGAGCTGATTCAGAAATATCCTGAGGCCTTCAGCGATGATTTCGAAGCCAACAAGTTGAGCGTGAACGCCCTCGCTGACGCTACGACCGTCAAGATGAGGAACCGTATCGCTGGCTACGCCACCCGCTATCGTCGCCAGGTAGAGCTTTAATCGTCACGGCGTGTCCACCCTCCGGGTGTTTTTTCATCATCCTCCAAGGTGACGATGGTCTGCAGCCCCCTGTGCTGTCGATGAAATTATATTCTGTATGGAATTTTCTGCAGATATCTTTATTAAGATAAGAATCGTAATCATATACGCGGGCAGGCTGAGATGGATATTCGGCGGTCTTCTGGGCTTTCCTCCGTGAAGGAGTGAGGGATTGAAGATCCCCCCAATCCAACCCATCCGTTCCCACCCCCGGGTCCTTCGGTCCTCTCAGCCTGCCTTCTTTCTATCCCTCCGTTCGTGGCATGCTCTGGGCGCAACTGAAAACAGTTAAATAATGAATCTATGATGGGCTTTCACTTCAATGCCCGAGTGGGGTAGCTAGGATATCCTGAGAGATTGCGGATCTCTTGACCCGGATTCGAATTCCGGCTCGGGCACCACCTCGTTCTCATTCCCGTTCCAGCTTCACGTTCTTAGTCTCTTTGATCTCCACGTCCCCGGGGGGCAGGATGCGGGATATCTCTTCCTCCGGGACGTCGAAGGCCCGTGCCAGATCAGCGGAGTGCCTATTGTTCTTCTTGTTCCGGCCGGGGACTATCACCACATACTTCTCCGATGCCTTACGCAGGACGTCCACCGGGCCGCACATGACCTTCCGGGCCCCTTCGTACTGGACCTCCCCTACCGCCAGCTCCAGCGGCAGATGGTACTGGTAGTTGCGCTTGCCACGGATTATGAACGCCCCCTTGGGCACGAACTCCCCCGCCTGCGGGGTCTTGGACACCTGGTCCGTGGTGACCCAATAGGCGCTGCCCTCCATGAAGCGGGAGATCCAGGCCTTCGACTGGGACACGGCGAAGATGGCCGCCTCCCGCAACTCCTCCTCGCTGGCTCCCGGCCCCTTCTTCAGGATCACGGAAGGGGCGCCGTGAACATCCGCATGCACGTAGTAATCATCTTCCTTCAGGTGCTTCTTCACCACCTGGTCGTTGGTGCGGGCATCACGGCCGGCCAGGACCAGACGTCCGCCTGAGGTTATGAACCACTTGTAGCGCTCGAACCAGAACTGCTTGGTGGGCACGGAGCGGGAACGGGAGCTGCGTGCCTTCTCCAGGCCCTTCCTCTTCCTCAGCAGCTGTTCCTCACTGGACTTCAGGGCGGCCTCCGCCCGGGTGGCCTTCTCGTTGATGTCCTTGCCCTTCTGGTATATGCGGGAGGCGTTGGCATCCAGGCTCAGACGGTAGTCCAGGGTAACGGACTTGCCGCCCAACTCCGCCACCACCAGGCTCTTGACGGGGTCGAGGTCCTTCACGAATGGGATGCGCAAGGCTCCTTCTTTCAGCTTGTCCCACCCCAGCTTCTGCGACTGCTCATGCAGCACCTTCAGCAACTCCTCCGTGCGGGCGTAATCTGCATAGATGGCGTCTGCGCGCTGGCGCAGGTCTTCCGCTTCTTGTCGGAACTCGTCTATGGTCTGCTGCTGCATGTCCATGCGGCGTTGCAGACGGAGCATCTCTGGGTCTTGGTAGGCCTCCTCCTCTTCTTCCTTGAGGAGGGACAGCAGCCCCTCCAGGGCGGCGGAGAGGCTCTCCATGTCCTGTCTATCCAGACCTTCCAGGATCTGCAGAGGCAAGGGGGTGGCGTCCAAGGGCTCTCCGTTCTGGGTGTAGAGCACCGGGGCCTTCTTCTCCTGGAAGGAGGCGATGAGCCCCGCTATCTCCTCCCATACCTTCTTCCTCTGCTCCGATGAGAGGTCCTTCACCGGGCTGTTCTTGGGGATGCCGGCGCGATGGCAGACCTCTTCCGCATACTGGCCACCCAGATTGACCGCGGTGGCCAGGGTGCGCACCAGGTCGGACTGGGAGGCCGTCAACAGGGACAGGAAATCCTCCCGTTCCGCTTGGAAAGGGTCGAAACGCGGCTCCGGCATGACGTAGGTCTCGCCGGGGCGGATGCTGCGTTGCCGCCAGTTCTTCTGCACCAGACAGTTCAATATCTGGCCGTCCTTCACCAGCAGCAGGTTCCCGCCCCCGAATAGCTCGAAAACCAATTGATACTGGGCATCGGCCTTGCCCAGTTCCATGACTATGATACGGTCGAAGCCCACCTGGTGCACCCGGCCGATACGGGCGTTGGAGATGTGCTTGCGCAGATGGGTGGCGAAGTTGGAGGGCATGGCGGGGGTCTCCGGCTTGCGCTCCGGTATGAAGAGCCAGGTGCGGTCCTTGAAGTAGACCTCCTTCTTCCCCTCGCCCTGGACGTTCACCCTGGCCAGGAAGCTCCCCTTCCCCCAGTGGAAGACCTTGTCCACGAAGGAGCCCTCCAGGCTCCCCAGCTCCTCGGCCACGGAGCGCACGTCGAATGCGCTCATTTCCTTCTTCATCGGTCCTCGGTTAGAGTGGCTGGAATCATAAACTTATGCTCAGAAACATCAGAAACTTTTATCAACAAGTGTTCGATTAGCCCCATTACGCCGCTGTGGCTAAGGGGTATAGCGACGCCTTGGTAAGGCGTAGGTCGTGGGTTCAATTCCCATCAGCGGCTCCATCTTCATAATTCTTCGCCTTCCGATGTATGGCATCGGCCTCCTTTCCAGGCATCTTCTGTAGCACCCATCGTCTCAAGAGAAAAGGAAGGCTTGGAGCGTTCGGGCGCTCACATGCGGTAGTAGACGAAGCCAGACCATATCTTGGGGAAGAAGTAAGTGCTCTTCTTGGGCATGCGCTTGCCCATCAGGGAGAGACTCCAGACCTTTTCCAGGGATGGAGGGTTCAGGAGGATGGCCAGGTCGTAGCCGCCCTTGGACATCTTCTCCAGTGCGGACGGCATCTCAGCATCGAAGTACACCTTGGCTCTACCTTCATCGTAACCCAGCATGCCGCGGAGTATCTTCTCCTGGGCGATGTAGGTGTCCAGGCTCAGGAGGGGGTCGCTGTCGTCCTCATAGCGCAGCAGGTAGGCCTTCCCGGACCGCAACAGAACGGCCAGGTCGTGTTTGGGAAGCTCCTGCCCCAGGGATTCCAAGGGGCAGTCCTGCACTGAGAAGGTCTTCTTCAAAGATGATACGAAGGAGGTCTCGTGGTAGCCGTCCACCTTCACCAGCCGGTGCGTGGGCCATATCACAAGTCCTGGGTCGTCCCCGCTCACCAGGGTGGCCAGGACGTAGCCTTTCTTCTCCTCTCCCAGGTTCTCCAAGGAATAGGCCAGGGCGGTCTCGTAGCGGTGGTGCCCATCGGCGATGAGCATCTTCTGGTCTTCGATGGCCTTCTGGATCTCCCCTACCAGGGCAGGGTCCTCGATGGCCAGGTAGCAGTGCTGCACACCATCCTCATCCACATGCTCGTACAGGGGGGTGGCTCCTCGCACCATGCGTTCGTGCAGGTCGCCCGGGAAACCGGGGAAGATGCCGAATATGGACTCGCTGTGCAGGGAAGTGTCGCGCAGGAGGTTCAAGCGGTCCTCCTTCACCTTGGAGAAAGTCTCCTCATGTGGTATGACGTTGCCATTCTCGTAAGGCTCGGTCTTGAGGACGCCCACGATACCGGTGCGGGTCCTCGCCCCGTCTGGGGTGGGGAATGTCTGGCGGTAGAGGTAGAAACAGGGGACGGGGTCGGCCTTCAGCCGTCCCTCCTGTCGCCAACGGCGCCATTCCGCTCCCGCTTCCTTGTACCGGCCGTCCCGGGGCATGAGGGTGATACGGGTGACGTTGTTCGGATGCGACTGCAACTCTTGCAGATGTTCCTCATCGATGACGTCGTAGGGAGGGGAGATGCGGTCCACGATCTTCTCTCCGTCCTGGAGGACGGGCCGGTATCCGGTGAAAGGAAGGAATTTTACCATGCAGACACTCCGAGTTCTTCTGTGACCATATACTCCCCCATAAAAAGATTTTCGTCACTCCGTCTCTGGCCCATCCTCCGGTCTGGAATGATAAACGTATTATGGTCCTTGCCGATATGTATGCGATGAAGGTACTGTCCATCGTGGGCGCCCGTCCGCAGTTCGTGAAGTTGGCGCCTCTGCATAAAGAGATCTCTCGCCGGCACCAGCACTACATCCTGCACACCGGCCAGCATTACGACCCGCAGATGAACGACTCCTTCTTCTCCATCCTGGACATTCCCGCCCCGGACTGCAACCTGGGCGTGGGTTCCGGCCCGCACGGGGAGCAGACCGGCCGCATGATGATGGAGATGGAAGGGATCCTGCAGGACACCGACCCCGACGTAGTCTATCTCTACGGCGACACCAACTCCACCGTGGCCGGGGCTTTGGTGGCGGCCAAACTGGGCATGCCCATCGCCCACATCGAGGCCGGCCCCCGGCTCTACGACCGCCACAACCCGGAAGAGATCAACCGTGTGGTGACCGACCATCTCTCCCAGCTCCTGTTCTGCCCCTCCGAGGTCAGTCGTCTCAATCTCCAGCGGGAAGGCATCCTGGAAGGGGTGCATGTGACCGGGGATCTCATGGTGCAGATACTGCACCAGGTGCAAGGACGCCTCAGCACCGAGCCCTTGTCGCGATTCTCTCTGCAGGAAGGGGGGTATGTGTTGTGCACCCTGCACCGGGCGGAGAACGTGGACCATCCTGGGAAGCTGCGGGAGATCCTCTCCGCCCTGGCGGAGATCCCGTACGATGTGGTGCTGCCCATGCATCCGCGGACCCGTAAGACCATCTCCCAGTTCGGACTCTCCGGTATCCTGGAGGGAGCGGAGAACGTCAAGGTCAGCGAACCCCTGGACTACTTGTCATTCCTGAGCCTGAACAAGCACGCCCATGTCGTCCTCACCGACTCCGGGGGGGTGCAGAAGGAGGCATACGTTTTCAACACCCCCTGCCTGACGGTCTTCCACAACACCGGTTGGGTGGAGACCGTGGACGAGGGATGGAACCATCTTCTGCCCGCGGACCGTGGGGCCATAGTATCTGCGATGCGGGAAGTGAGGAGACCGGATTCTTATCTGGCCTCTTATGGCGGCAGCGATGTGGCCGCCAAGATGCTGCACATCACCGAGGAGTACCTGACGAAGGTATGAAATACCGACGAACCTCTAACCAATCAAACGCCTTATCACTCCTATCAGGAGATTAAAGACGCATGCACCCTGTTTCGCGAACCACTGCTGGAGTATGACCGATGGCTGCCAAGAATGACAGCGAGGGTGGCACCCTGGAACGATGGAGGGAACGCCTCTTGGAGAGCGATTTCTTCAGCGCCGTGGACTGCGCCCTCAAGACCCCGGACACCATCCCGGCCATGCGCCGCTACTTCGTGAACACCGTTTTCGATTCCACGTTCGTCATACTTGGCATCATCATCGGCATGGCCCTTTCATCGGAACCATCCACGCGGTTGGTGGTGGTGACCATCATCACCAGCTGTGTGGCCTTGATGATATCCACGGGGATCAGCGTCTTCGAGGCAGAGCGCTTGGAGCAGAGCATCCGTATCCAGCAGATAGAGAAGGTGATGCTCCGCAAGCTGGACGAGACCTCCATCAAGAGGACCTCGGTCCATTCCACGTTGCTGATATCCCTCACCAATTGCGTGGCGCCCATCATCACCGGCACGGTTACACTTCTGCCTTTCCTGATCCTGCCGGAGACAGAGGTGACCACGGCGGCGTGGATATCCATAGCATTGGCCATATCCATATTGTTCAGTACCGGCATGACCATGGGCCGCATGGCCCATAAGAGCCCATACTTCTACGGGCTACGTATGGCTGGCGCGGGCGTGATAGCTTTCGTGGCCTGCTACATGGTGGAGTATCTGCTCTGATCAGCAGATGCGGGGAACGGGGTCTCCCACCGGAGGCTCCAAGATGCGGCGGCCCCCCATCTCCGTGCGTACGACCACCCGGTCGTACTTCTTGGTGGCGTGCCCGATGAGGGCAGCATCGGCTCCGTAGGGATGGGAGCGGAGGGTCTTGACGATCTCCTCCGCCATCTCCGGCACGCAGGCGATGACCACCTTGCCCTCGTTGCCGATGCTCAAAGGGTCAATGCCCAGAAGGTCGCAGGCGTTCACCACGGTCTCGTTGCGGGGTATGTCCGCATCCATGACCTCCATGCCCACGTTGGATTTGTGGCACCACTCGTTCAGGGTGTTGGCTAGGCCGCCGCGGGTGGGGTCTTTCATGGCTGTCACGCCGCCCACCTTCAGTATGGAGGCGATGAGCCCGTTCAGCGGTGCCACATCGCTCTGCAGCGTGGATTCGAAGCCGTAGCCCTCTCGGAAGGAGAGCAGGGAAACGCCATGGTCGCCCATGTTGCCGGAGACGATGACAGCATCCCCCTCGCGGACGTTGTCGTCCGTCATCCAGCGGGAGTCGAGTTTGCGGTACTGCTCCGCCACGGCGATGTTATGGTCTAGATGAGGCGAGCGTCGACCCACGGCGGAGGTTACCACCACCATCTGGTCGATGGCCCCAGCCTCCATGACCTTGGTGTCCCCGGTGGCCACGGGCACGCCGCACTCCTGGCTGCTGCGGCCGATGCTCTCTAGGACCCGGTCGACGATGTCTATGTCCAAGCCCTCCTCGATGATCATGGACAGGGAGAGCGCCAGAGGCTGCCCCCCGATGACGGATATGTCGTTCACCGTCCCGGCCACGGACAAGGACCCGATGTCCCCGCCAGGGAAGAACAACGGTTTCACGGTGTGGCCATCAGTGGTGAAGACGATGCCGTCCACCACGGCGGAGTCATCGAGGGAGCTCAAGGGAACATCCGACTCCATCGCCGGCAAGTGGGAGAAGATGTGTTTGGATAGGAACTCCTGCATGCTCTCTCCCCCGGCACCATGGTTCATGATCACCTTCTTCATGGCCGGGGTCATGGAGCGGTATGTGAATAAATGTTGTCCTGGGACCGCGCTAGGGGACAGTCCCAGCCTAGGATGAAGGAGGGACGATTCAAAGATTCAGAGCCAGCACGTCCTCCTCGTCGAAGGAGAAACCAGGGCCCCAAGCCACTTCCCGATAATATCCATCGGGGGTCTGAGAAATAGGCATGGTGTCCGCCCCAGAAGGCACCCTGTGCTTCCTTCACAACTCCCGCTCCTGCCGAACGCGCCTCCTCCAGCGCCTCGTCCGCCTCTTCCTTGTTTCGGACATTGTAGGCCAAGGTGACACCGGAGAAGCCAGAGGCGATACGGGGTGGGTCGTTGGCATCGATGTCCTCCGCCAAAAGATGCAGGGGATACAGTTCCAGCCTTGTCCCGGTGGAATCGAAGGAGAGCACTCTCGGCTCACCACCCCTCTCGGAGGTGTGGAAGCCCAATCCTTCCCGGTAGAAGCGTAGCGACCTTCCCATGTCCTGCACCCCGAGGCATATGGTATTGATGTGGTTCATGAAGGCTCGTGGCACCATGGCAGGAGATGGTTCTTTCATCCCGGCTTCTGTCAATGCCGATTGCATCCAGACGCAGGGGGGCCGCATCTCTTGCGCTTGCTTCCTTTCTCGAGGGCATCATTAATATTAAGAACAGGAGGCGGGATAAAGGGTTCGACGGGCCCGTAGGGTAGCTAGGATGATCCTTTTGGCCTTCGGAGCCAAAGACCCGGGTTCGAATCCCGGCGGGCTCGCCACCTTTCTCACACCGTCGTGTTTGCTCTGTTCTTACCTTGGATTCATGGAGCAGTCGGGTTCCGCTCCCCATCGTTCTGACAGGACGGATGGAGGGGACATGGGCCATGACGGCCGTTGCCGCCCGAGGACAGGCTTGGGATACGGGGGCAATCAAGACATCGCCATTATACACTGAACCGTGCGGAAACATCGGAGGCAATCCCAAGAGTTGTTTCGAACCCTTTATACGTCCTGAGACCCACTGTATACGGGAATGGAAGATGCATCTATAGTAATAAGCGCCAGCGCCGGCCAAGGTATCCAGACCGTGGAACAGTTGCTGGTGGCCATTTTCAAGAAGGCCGGTTTCCACGTCTACGCCAGCAAGGAGTACGAGTCCAGGGTCCGCGGCGGGTCCAACACCACAGAGCTACGGGTGGCCGGGCACAGGGTGGCGGCCTTCCGTCATCGCATGGATCTCCTGGTGCCATTCACCTTGGATTCCATAGAACACGTGCGTCACCGTATCGATGAGGATACCGTCATCATCGCCGACGAGACGCTGTTCAAGAATGTGAACCCTGCGGAGCTGTCCCTAGATCCTATAATGTTGCCCTTCCGAACCGAGGCCATGGAGGTTGGGAACCAGATCTACGCCAATGTGGTGGCAGTAGGCACCATGTCCGTGCTCTTCGACGTCGACCCTTCGATAGGGGAGGACATCCTGCGAAGTAAGTTCGTTGCCAAAGGGGATCAGGTGCAGGAGGACAACGTCAAAGCATTCCGTGCCGGGACGAAGTTGGGCCAGAACTTGCAAGCAGACCAGGATCTGCACTTCCAGATCCCTCGTTCCAAGGCCATAGAGGACGACATCCTGCTCAACGGCAACGAGGCCGTGGCCTTGGGGGCCATCGCCGGTGGCTGCAACTTCATCTCCTCCTACCCAATGTCCCCTTCCACCGGGGTGCTGGATACCCTTGCCGCCCATTCCGATGAGTTCGGCATAGTGGTGGACCAGGCCGAGGACGAGATCGCGGCCATGAACAAGGCCATCGGTGCTTGGTACGCCGGTGCCAGGGCCATAGTCTCCACCTCGGGCGGGGGTTTCGCCCTGATGACGGAAGGACTCTCCCTGGCAGGGATGCTGGAGTCGCCGCTGGTGGTGCATCTCGCCCAGAGGCCGGGCCCGGCCACAGGGCTGCCGACGCGCACGGCGCAGGAGGACCTGAACCACGCCATCTACAGCGGCCACGGGGAGTTCTGCCGTCTGGTCTATGCTCCTGGCACCATCGAACAGGCCTTCCATCTCACCCAGAAGGCCTTCAACATCGCCGATTCCCTACAGATCCCGGTGTTCGTGCTCACGGACCAGGATTTTGTGGACAGCTATTACAACATCCCTCACATAGATGTCTCCGGGCTAAAGAACCGGCATGGCTTCGTGCGAACCGGTCCAGACTACCGCCGCTACGAACTCACCCCCGATGGGCTCTCCCCCCGCGGAGTTCCCGGCTGGGGGGAGGGGCTGGTGCGGGTGGACTCCGATGAGCACGACGAATGGGGGCATATCACGGAGGACTTGGAGTCCACACGCCCGGCCATGGTGGAGAAGAGGGTGCATAAAAGGAGAGGGCTGCTGTTGCCGTATCTGGAGATGCCCACGCTGCACCCCTCGCATGAATATCGTTTCCTGGTGCTATGCTGGGGGTCCAACTACCAGGTGCTGAAGGAGGCGGTGGACGCCCTGGGCAACCCCGAGCTGTCCTTGATGCATTTCCATCAGGTCTATCCCTTGCATCCGGGGGTGGGGGCGGCCTTGTCGAAGGCTGAGAAGGTCATCATCCTGGAGAACAACGCCACCGGTCAGTTCGCACAGCTGCTGCGCCAGCTCACGGGTTTCCACATACCGGAGGGGAACCGGCACCTGCGATACTCCGGTAAGCCGTGGTCCGTGGAAGAGGTCTTGGATGTCCTCGAAGGGGAGGGGTTCTGAATGGAGTTCAACGCCAAGATGTATGACATGCCGCAGGAGAAGGCCTGGTGCCCGGGATGCGGCAACTTCCTGCTGCACAGGATCCTGCGTGACGTGCTGGCAGAGCTGCAGATCCCACCGCAGGACATGGTCTTCGTCTCCGGCATCGGTCAGGCGGCCAAGCTACCGCAGTACACCCGTGGCCATATGTTCAACGGCCTGCACGGCCGATCCCTGCCCGCAGCCATGGCCATCAACGCCGCGAATCCCGGTTTGAAGGTCATAGTGGCCTCCGGGGACGGTTGCACGTACGGAGAGGGAGGGAACCATTTCCTGGCCCAGATGCAACGAAACCCAGACATCGTGAACATCGTGCACAACAACATGGTCTACGGGCTCACCAAGGGACAGGCGTCGCCCACCAGCCTCAGGGGCATGCGCACCAAGGTGCAGGTGGACGGGGTGAGCAACGAGCCCTTCAACCCCCTGTCCGTGGCCATCGCTATGGGCGCCACCTTCGTGGCGCGGGTGTTCCCTGGGAACAAGGCTCAGACCAAGCAGGTCCTGAAGGAGGCCATCCAGCACAAGGGCTATGCCCTGGTGGACTGTTTCGTGCAGTGCGTGGCCATGAACAAGCTGAACACCTTCCAATGGTACAAGGATCACACCTATGAGCTGGAGGACACCCATGACCCCACGGACCGGCAGATGGCCTTCCTGCGGGCATCGGAGACCGATCGATATCCCACCGGTGTCTTCTATCGTGAGGAGGGCAGGCCGGTGTTCTGGGAGGAGTCCGCAGCCTATCGCAGGAGCGACGACCCACTGTTCCGCCGCAGCGTGGACCTGGGGAAGTTGCAGAGGCTCCTGGACTCCAAGAGTTGAGCCTCCACCGGGTGTGGGGGCGCAGAGAAACGAGCGGTAGCGCTGACGACGAACGTTCAGCTCTGGCATCCAGGACAGTAATAGGATGTCCTACCGCCCACCTTGACGGAGCACCAGGGACGGCCGCAACGAGGGCAGGCGGCACCCTGTCGCCGTTGCTTCAGCATCATCCCGTCCGGGAAAAGGTCGAAATCCGTCCCCCTGTCTATGGACAGCCTCAGTATGCGGTCCATGCTCTCGTAGAGGGTGCGGACTTCCGTCTCCCTCAGGGAACCCGCGGCCCTCTCCGGGCGGATGCGGCTCTGGAAGAGCATCACGTCCGCGTACAGGTTGCCCACCCCGGAGACGAAGGATTGGTCCAGCAGGAGTGATTTCACCGCTCTGCGGCCTCGGAACCCGCCCTGAAAAG
>JBFWLS010000002.1:0-16783 GCA_050251995.1 Candidatus Methanomethylophilaceae archaeon | reverse complement strand
ATACAACAGCGTTAACCCTTTAATCGTTATATAGGAAGAACCAGTTCTGAGACCGATAATCATGACGGCCCAACCCAACAATGATTTCGTGCAGGAGGTCGTGGCCCGCGGTGGAGACACCGTGACCATGTGTTTCCAGTGTGGAACCTGCACCGCTAGCTGCCCCTCCGGGAGGCAGACTTCGTTCCGGACCAGGAAACTGGTCAGAATGGCCCAGCTGGGTCTGAAGGACGATGTCTTGAACTCCGAGGAGCTATGGTACTGCACCACCTGCTATTCCTGCACCGAGAGGTGCCCCCGGAAGGTAGCCATCGTGGACATCATAATCGCCATGAGGAACATGGCCGTGGCGGAGGGCAAGATGTTCGACGGCCACAAGAAGACCGCTCAGTCCTTCGTGAAGACCGGTCACACCGTCCCCATCAGCGCTGACGTCAAGGCACAGAGGAAGGCTATGGGTCTGCCCGAGGTGCCGCCCACCGTGCTGGCGAACGACAAGGCCATGGCTGACTTCGACAAGATCATGAAGGCCACTGGCTTCAAGAAGACAATAGGTGAGTAAAATGGCTAAATACGCATTCTTCCTGGGTTGCATCGCTCCGTTGAGATACCCTGGTATCGAGAAGTCCACCCGTGTGGTGGCGGAGGCCATGGGCATAGAGCTCGTGGACCTTGTCGATGCCAGCTGCTGCCCCGCCCCCGGTGTCATCCGCGCCTTCGACAAGAAGACCTGGCTGGCCGCCGCCGCCAGGAACCTGGCTCTGGCCGAGAAGGCCGGCCTGGATATCCTGACCATCTGCAACGGATGCTACGGTTCCCTCTTCGATGCCGCACATGAGTTGCAAGAGGACCCTAAGCTCCTGAAGGAGGTCAACGCCATCCTAAAAGAGGTCGGCCTGAAATACAGTGGTAAGACCAAGGTCCGCCACTTTGCCGAGGTCCTGTACAACGATGTGGGTGTGGAGAATATCAAGGCCAAGGTCACCAACCCATTGGGCTACCGTGTGGCCACATTCTATGGCTGCCACTTCCTGAAGCCCAGCGACATCAAGCAGCTGGACGACCCGGAGAACCCCAAGATGTTGGATGAGCTCGTGGAGGCCACCGGCGCCGTCAGCCTTTACCGCAAGGACAAGATGATGTGCTGCGGTGCTGGAGGAGGCCTGAGGTCCCAGTTCGGGGACTCCGCCATGAAGTTCACCGAGGAGAACCTCAAGAACATGGTGGACGGTGGCTCCGAGATGATCGTGGACATCTGTCCGTTCTGCCACTTGCAGTTCGACCGTGCCCAGGCGGACCTGAAGGGATACTCCCTGCCTGTCCTGCATCTGTCCCAGCTCTACGGCATCGCCCTGGGCATGGACCGGGCGGAGCTCGGCCTGGACGCACACGTCACCCCCGTCAAGCTGTGAGGCCGAACAGGCCCGGAAACCCTTTACAACACCTCATTTTTTAGTGTCTGGGTTAATAAGCGGGCGACGTTCATTCTCTGGAAAACCTTTTAATATGAACACATAATCACCAACTTGCTTGAGATGGAGGATCTCGATGGCTGGTAAGAAAGTTAAAGGTGGCTCCCGTAAAGTCAGGGATAAGTGGAAGGCGAAGGAATGGTACAAGATACATGCTCCCCGCATGTTCAACGAGGTCGAGATTGGGGAGACTCCTAGCGCCGATGCCGCTTGGCTCTTGGGCAGGACCACCGAGGTCACCGTACACGATCTCACCGGTGACTTCTCAAAGATGCATATCAAGCTCAAATTCAAGGTGGACGAGGTCTCTGGCTTCGACGCCAAGACCGTCTTCACCGGTATGGACTTGACCAGCGATTACGTCAGGAGACTGACCCGCAGGAAGAAGACCAAGACCGACCACGTCGTGGACGTGGAGACCAAGGACGGCTATGTGGTGCGTGTGAAGCCCATGAGCATAGCCGACAAGAGGATCCAGTCATCCCAGGAGGCCGCCATGCGTGTCATCATGGAAGAATCCCTCAAGGCCATGGGGGCGGAACAGACCATCTCCGAGCTGGTGAAGTCGGTGATCTCCGGCGACATGGCCAAGGAGATTTCCCGTGCCTGTCGCATCATCATCCCGGTGAAGCGCATCGAGATCCGCAAGGCCGAGATTCTCAGTTTCGGGGAGGGAATACCCGAGCCCATCGAGGAGCCGCAGCCGGAAGCCCCGGAAGTGGACGAGGGAACGGAGGAGTCCGAGCCCGAGGAAGCGGTCGAAGAGTCCCCCAAGGAAGAGGAGCCCGAGGTTGTCGAGGAGGCATCCGAGGAACCCTCCGAGGAAAAGGAAGAGTAGTCCCCATCAAGCGTGAAACCCCTTAAAATGCCGGGGTGGCTCAGCCTGGTGGAGCGTCGGACTCATAGGGTTCAGGTTCACAAGACCTCTTCCAGGGAAATCCGAAGGTCACGGGTTCGAACCCCGTCCCCGGCACTCCCTTTCAACTTCTCATTCTCACTGACAACTTTTCTGCCTTCGAGGAATCCTTGAAATAGGCTCATGGCCTTGGCATGATGATAAGATGAGGGTAATCATATACACCGGCAAGGGAGGGGTGGGGAAGACCTCCATCGCTGCCGCCACCGCCCTGAGGACGGCGAAGCTTGGTTATCGCACCATAATCATGAGCACAGATTCCGCTCATTCCCTGGGGGATTCCTTGGAAGTCCCCCTCAGCGGCGAGATCCAGAACATCCGACCCAATCTGGATGCCATAGAGATCGATGTCTTGAATGAGATGGAGACCCGCTGGAAGGAGATCGAGGAGTACCTCAGCTCATTCATGCGCGCCCAAGGCCTGGAAGGAATCTCGGCTAAGGAGATGGCCATACTTCCCGGCATGGAGCTCATGTCTGCCCTTTTCTACCTTTGGGATTTCGATTGCAATGAATCTTATGACGTGGTGATCATGGACACCGCCCCCACGGCCGAGACTCTCCGGCTCCTGAGTTTCCCGGACGTCTCGAAATGGTACATAGACCGTTTGAGCAAACTGCTGAAGAGGATGTTGAAGCTGGCCCGATTCGCCATGGGCCGGTTGTCGGACATCCCCCTTCCGGACGCGGACTTCGTGGACAGCATGGAGCTCATCGGCGAGCGGATGATGAGTGTCAGGGAGATCCTGCAAGACATGCATAGGACCTCCATCCGACTGGTCATCAACCCGGAGAAGATGGTCATCAACGAGACCAAGCGCACATACACCTACATGTCCCTTTACGGACTGAACGTGGAGGCCCTCATGATCAACCGCATCCTGCCCTTGGACGAGGCCAGCGTGAGTTATTTCCAAGAGAAGGTGCCGGAGCAGGAAGGATACATGAGGACCATCACGGAATCTTTCTACCCCTTGAAGTTCTATTACTCCAACCAGATGCCCACGGAGATGCTGGGCATGGAGAAGCTGGATCACCTGGCGGACATGCTCTTCGAAGGGGAGGACCCTACCATCAACAATTGCAAAGAGAGGCCCATGCAGTTCAGCACTGATGGTGACATGGACATCCTGTCCTTGCGCCTCCCATTCTCGCAGAAGTCGGATTTGCAGCTTTTCAGGAAGAGCAATGACATCCTCATCGTGCAGGTGGGTAGTCACAAGCGAAACATCACCTTGCCATTGACCTTGACCCATTCCAAGGTGTTCTCGGCCGACCTCGAGGGAGATCGTCTCCTGATAAGGTTTAAGAGAGCGGAGAATGATGGTATCTGACATGTGCGAGGATTGTCAAGATAAGGGACGCCATGACCGGGAGCAGGAGATGAAGGAGATGGCCAGGAAGATGGTGGCGGCCATCACCAACCGTGAGACGCAGAGGCACTTCATCCGTGCTGGCATGGAGATGGTGATGGGATTCGATGCCCTTCTGCGCAACATGCCCATGACGGACGAGATGAAGGCTGTGCTGGACAAGTCCACGGAGTACATGAGCTTCGTGAGCAAGGAGATCTGCGCCGTGAACCCCAACTGCAGTCAGGGCCGCAATGACGGTGAGGAGCTGGAGAAGATCGACCTCGGTTGAGGAAAGGCATGGACGATGAGAAAGGTGTCGTGGCAGTGCAGGCCGCCCGCGCCTCGGTGCACTCCCACGTCACTGGCCATCCTTCAGACTTCACGTTTCCCGCAGGCTTCGACCATCTGGCTGGAGCCTTCGTCACCCTGTGGCGCTATCCATCCAAAGACCTGCGCGGTTGCATCGGATACCCTGAGCCAGTAATGCCTCTGCGGGATGCCATATGGGAGGCGGCGCAGGCCGCCTGCCATGACCCTCGATTCCATCCACTGGGGCCAGGGGAGCTGGACAGTATCACCGTGGAGGTGACCATCCTCACCGTCCCGGAGCCGTTGGCGGTAAATAGTCCCTCGGACCTACCCCAGACCATTCGTATCGGTCAGGACGGTTTGATGATCCAGAAGGGCGGGCATCGTGGCCTTCTTCTCCCTCAGGTCCCCGTGGAATGGGGGTGGGATGCCGAGCTGTTCCTGGACAACCTCTGCCTCAAAGCGGGGCTGCCGCCAGGATGCTGGAGGCAGGAACACGTGCGCCTCCGGCGTTTCGGGGGGTCTGTGTTTGCAGAGGTGGAACCGAACGGTGCCGTTGAGAGGGTAGGGCTGGATTGAGGATGGAACTGGTGATCGAGGGACGGTACTTCCGTCAGGGGGAGCTGAAACAAGGCTGTATAGGCATCGAGGATGGGCGTATCGTGTCCTTGCAGAAGGTCTTGAAGGGCGAGAAGCACATCGACCTGGGGTCAAGGATAATCCTCCCCGGATGCATTGATCCGCATGTGCATTTCCGCGACCCGGGGATGACTGAGAAAGAAAGCTTCCTCACTGGTTCCAGCGCAGCCCTGCATGCCGGTGTGACTACTGTCTTGGATATGCCCAACACCCTGCCGCCGGTCTTGGACCGTGAAGTGTTGATGGATAAAAAAAGGGCCGTCCGCGGCCGTAGCTTTGTGAACTATGGCCTGTTCGCCGCCCTCTCAGCAAAATGCAAAGTGGAATCTCTGGCGCCGGAGGTGGCAGGATTCAAGCTCTTCATGGGCTCTACCACTGGGAAGATACTGTTGAACGATGACCAGCAGATCGCCCGTCTCGTGCCACAGATCTCCGCTACCCGAAAAACACTCAGTGTTCATGCCGAGGACGACTCCATGATGTCCCGCAACTTGGAGCGGGATGCCATGGACCATCTCCGCAACCGACCGGTGGAATGCGAGCTCAATGCTATCCGGCGTCTTTCGTCATTCCGAGGGCAAAGCATCAACATCTGTCACGTAAGCTCTGTGGAATCCTTGCAGATGGCCCACTCCTTGGGCTTCAGCACCGAGGTCACGGCGCACCACCTCTTCCTGAATGCTGGCAATGATTTGGGAACCCATGGGAAGGTGAACCCCCCTTTGCGCGAAAGCGCCACCCAGGAAGCCCTTCTTTCGGCTTTCAGGGATGGGCAAGTGGATATGCTCGGGAGCGACCATGCGCCGCACACCTTGACCGACAAGGAACAGGAGTTCCACAGCGCCCCGGCCGGAATCCCCGGGGTAGAGACCACGGTACCCATGTTCATGGCCATGGTCAAGAGGGGAAAGATGCCATTGTCGGAACTGGTGCGCATGGCCTGTGAGACGCCAGCCCGGAGGTTCGGTCTGAATAAAGGGATGATAGAAGAAGGGTACGATGCCGATTTGGTGGCATTCGACGGACGTCGCTTGCGGAGCATCGAATCCCATCATCTGCATGGCAAATCAGGATGGACGCCTTTCGAAGGCCGGGAGGCGCTCTTCGCCGATACCATTATACTAGGGGGGGAGCTGCAGTTGAGCAAAGGGGACCTATGTGGTGAACCCATCGGGAGGGACATGTTCTATGGATGAACTGAACATCGATTATTCGGAATTGGCCGGTTGGAAGATGGAGTGCCTCCCGCAATGCGGGCTCTGCTGTCTCTGCCAAGCCGAGGTCCTGCCACCGGAGAGGCAGTTCTTCCGCAAGAACCACCCTCGCCAGTTGGTGAAGAAGGACCAGCCCCACAGCCATCTCGCTTTGGCTCTGAAGAAGGGAAAAGGATCCTGTGTGTTCCTGGAAGACCGGAGATGCAGCATATATGCCGACCGACCCGCCTTCTGTCGTCAGTTCCCGTTTCATTTCCATGTGGGTGAGAGGGTGAAGGTGGAGTTGGACCTCTCCTGCCGTGGACTCTGGACCGACAATGGCTCGGATGCTGTGGTCGAAGCCCGGCAGCTGGCCGATATCGCAATGGACCGTCTGGCCAAGGCCCTGAAGCAGGCTGGTTCGGTCTATTCCGAGTTCCATGAGAACTGCCGCATCGCCGGGGTTTATGCAGACCCTGACGTCCTGCGGAGACAGACCAAGGAACGACTGGAACGCTTCACGGAACTCGGATTCCTGGGACAGCTCATGTTGGCCTCGTACGATGACCCGGAGATGGACCTGCAGGACACGGATGACAAGGAGTTCCATTATGACTATCAGGAGCTGGAGGAGGCAGCCAGGGAGGCCGCCCTGGGGTCCATGGCCTCCCAGGATCCGGTGAATATACCCGTCTACTGTGACGGGCAGTGGAACTGGAACCTCTTCATGGCCCATAAGGACGGCATAGATTGGAAGGTCCTCACGGAAGAAGGGGACCTGCAGCACCGTGGTTTCGTACAGGCCTCGCAGGTGGGTCTGCTACCGCTTCAGCCAGATGGGGAATTGCTTCTTCGCCGCTACGTGGGCATCCTGAACCAAAGGGACTCGTTCCTGGGCAACGTCTATCATCTGGTGGACCACTTCGGCTATGAGGATCACGTGTCCAATGTCTACTTCGGTTCCATGGCTGTGACTGTGGTCGACCTCATCTGGAGGGCTTCCATGTTATCGCATTTCTTCGGACACAAATTGGATGCGGATGGAATCCGGGAAGCGATAATCTTTTATGATATGGACCGGCTTGATGCCCCCACCATAGGTGCATTCGTATGAACGGCAAGAACTCTGGTATGACCATCGGCCAATTACTGGGTAACGATACCTTCAAATACTCCCCCAGTAATCGGCCAAGTGGTGACCAAGCGATGAAAAAACCCTTGAATGTCCTCAACCAGTCGATCAACAACCCGGTGATCGTGGAGTTGAAGGGCAAAAGGGAGTATCGCGGGGTCTTGGATGGATACGACCCGCACATGAACTTGGTGCTGAAGAACGCCGAGGAGCTGGTGGCCGGCGAGACCGTGCGCAAGCATCCCATCGCCATCGTTCGCGGCGACAACGTCATCTACATTTCACCATAGGGGAGAGACAATGAGCAAAGGAACACCTTCACAGGGCCGGCACAACAAGCACAAGACGCACATCCCGTGCCGCCGATGCGGTAAGAAGTCCTACCACGTGAGGCAGAGCGTATGCGCCTCCTGCGGGTACGGGGACACCACCAAGATGAGGACCTATAACTGGGCCAAGACCCATTAGGCAGGGGGTTCAAGTGAGCGGACCGAAGCACAGCTGCGGTGTTCTGGGGCTGGCGCTTCACGAGGATGCAGTTCAATCCGCTTACAAAGCCCTCCGCATCATACAGCACCGAGGCCAGGAGAACGCCGGACTCTCTGTTTTCGATGGCGAGACCATCAACACCGTCAAAGGCGTTGGCCTTGTGCACGAGGTATTGACCGACGCCTCTATGTCCCACCTGTTCGGCAATGCTGTGATCGGGCATGTGCGATACTCCACCGTGGGCTCCAAATCAGACATCAACTCGCAGCCCATCGAGGTGGAGACCAAGCACGGCGACATCGCTTTGGCGCACAATGGGGACATCACTAATGCAGATGAACTGCGGGAAAAGTACCTGGCCAAAGGCTGGGCGTTCCTCACTGATTCCGACTCCGAGATCATCATCCGTATCCTGGCGAAGCAGATCAATATCCATAACGACCCTGTCAAGGCCATACGCAACACCATGGCGGAGATAGACGGCGCCTACTCCCTCACCATCCTGATAGGTGACGAGATCTATGGTGTCCGTGATCCCTATGGGTTCCGCCCTCTATGTCTGGGGATGCTGGAAAACGGCTATATCATCGCCTCTGAGAGCGCGGCCATAGATGTCCTCCGAGGTGATTTCATCTCTGACGTGCAACCTGGGGACGTGGTGGAGATGACTGCTTCCGGGTTCCGCATTTATCCTGCCGTGTCCAGGGAGAGCCATGCTCACTGCATGTTCGAGTGGGTTTACTTTGCTCGTCCCGATTCCATCATGGATGGGAGGGAGTCCTATCACGTCCGCCGTAACATAGGGAAGATACTGGCGCGGGAATGTCCGGCCAAGGCTGATGTGGTCATCCCTGTGCCAGACTCCGGTCGGGCGCATGGCATCGGTTATGCCGAGGCTTCTGGGATACCCTATGAGGAGGGCCTGATGAAGAACCGTCACGTGGAGCGAACCTTCATCATGCCGGACCAGAAGAAGAGGGAGGCCGGGGTCATGCAGAAGCTGAATCCCATCCGTTCCACCATCGAGGGCAAGCGCCTGGTGGTGGTGGACGACAGCATCGTCCGGGGGACCACCCTGCGCAAGCTGGTGCAGATGCTCCGTCGTGCCGGGGCCGAGGAGGTGCATGTGCGTATCGGATGCCCTCCCATCATCGCCCCTTGCTACTACGGCGTGGACATGAAGTCCCGCGACCAGTTTGTAGCCACCAACCGCTCGGTGGAGGAGATTGCCGATCTCATCACCGCAGACAGCCTGGGCTACATAAGCATGGAAGGCCTGGTGGAGGCCTTGGGGCTGCCGGAGAGCGATCTCTGCCTGGCCTGCGTGAACGGGAAATACCCCACCAACATCCACGGCGAGACGCACAGATTCCAATCCAGACTGTCAGACGAGTTCTGATCATGGCATGTCTGGAACACAAACCTTAAGAACAACAACACATTTCCCGGAAACATCGGGCTGGTAGATCAGCTGGAAGATCGCTACCTTGGCATGGTAGAGGCCGCGAGTTCAAATCTCGCCCAGTCCACTTTCTATTCTCTCATATACTTGCTTTGAGTGGTCAAATAATTGTAATAATTAACAAATTACCATATCGACGAAGACTTCGGAGCGAAGTTCATTCTGACCGACGGATCCGTTTAAACTCAATAGTTGTTCTTACTCGAATTCCATAGATGATTCATCTGTGAAGTGGTTAGGGGAGATGGGAAAAGAGCGGGTTGGGAAATCTCTCCTCGGAAAATGTAATTGTTCAGAGCCTGTCCGCCGATAAGGAGGGGCGATGGAGAAGGGCGGGGTTTGAACATATCCCCTGCATCTATCAAAGCTTGTCTTGCCGCATTCGCCGTACCGCCACCGGCACTGCTCGACAATACGTTAGACACATTCAGCCAATTCCTACCTATGTATGAATCAGCATCGAAAAGATCCATAGATATCATCTCACTATTCCAGGTAGCAACCACGAAATACCATTGGTTTATGGTCACGGCAATTGGAGAAATGACCGCATACTCATAGTAGGTGGTGTCGGCACTGTTGTTCTGGGCGATAAAGAATTAAACATGCAATGGAGAAGACACGGACAAGTCATTGTTAGAGCCATTCTGGCACCATCCAACGATGTTACGTAGATTCGCTCCCGCCATCTGCAGACCATAAGATTGGTCAAACTCATTATTCGAAACTGCGTTTCCTTTCATGAGAATGCCTGCCCAAGGACTGGAAGATGTCACTTTGATCCAAGCCGAGATGGTTCCAGAACTAAGGTTGGTCTCCAGTTCGGTTCCAGTGTAATAGGGTGAATCGCCGTTGTTCCCAGTTCTGACCCATACATCATCATTCTGTTCCCAGATCTCTGTGGGTAGAATCGCATCGACTTGTTCTGATGGGCCATCTGGCGGTGTTATCATGGGCATCAACATCAACAAAAGAACTCCTGATAGCACCACTGTAATAGCCACCATGAGAACGGTTGCTATTACGGGGGAAACCGCCGATGGGTCACTGTGGCGATGCATTCTCGACTGGATAAGCAATATGATGTATTAATTATTATTAGAAAGAAACGTAAGGAAAATGTCCATATGTTAAGTATAAATCTCGGGAAAAGGCTCTGGCTTCGATGCCTTTCAAATTGACCACGTCAGTTAATTGTCTTATAGTGTTGTCATTCTTGTCGATTTGCATGATGACCGGAACGATAGGAATTGTAATCGGCCCCTCTGAACCTCAGGATTTGGGTCTGGAGCGGCAGGGCGATACCATCGTGTTGTCATGGAACGAACCAGGCATTATGGGCAGTTCGCCGATAATTGGGTATAGGATTTTCCTCGATGGAATGGAAATTGCCAATTTAAGCTCATCTCAAACAACTTATGTGGATGGCTCTGTAGATTTATCCCTAAAACATACATATTCTGTTCTAGCGTTCAATGAAGACGGGGAGGGCGTAGCGGTCTCTATAATCTACGAGGCCCCGGGGGAGAATAATTATTTTATTTATTCCGCAGTGGCTCTAATAACCATTGGGGCGGTTTCGTCTCTAATTTGGTACAGTCGTAAAAAAGTAGACAAGGAATAGTATAAGTCCAAAAAACGTTCCCCAGTTCGATGATAATCGATTCGCACGTCCACCTCTGGAAGAGGGAGATGATTCCCAATCAGGCTGTGCGCTCGTATATGGAGCCCATTTTGAAATTCCAGGAACAGTTCGGGGAGTTCCTGGATTTTGGGATCGATAAGGACTTCGCCTTTCCAGATTTCCATATACCTGTGGAGGAGCTCATCGAGGTCCTGGACTTTTCTTCCATTGACAAGGCCGTGGTTCTAGGCACAGACTTCGAACTCCTCAACGACAGCCAGATGGGTAATGAAGATTATATTGAATACCTGTTCCAAGAATGTAGCTGCGATGACCGCTTATTGCCTTTCATATCCGTAGACCCTAATCGAGGCGAGGATGGCCTGAGGATGTTGGAGAGGATGGTGAAGAGTTACGATCCCCGTGGCATCAAGATGTATCCCGCCACGGGATTTTATCCCAATGAAGAGAAATACGACCGCTACTGGGACTTGGTGGATGACTTGGGGTTGTTGGTTGTATCCCACGCCGGCATGGCATTGCCGCCATTGGATGAGAAGTTCTGCCATCCACGGTACCTGCAGAGAGTGGCGGGGAATCATCCGGATATGAAAATAATCGTGGCGCATTTCGGTGGAAAGTTCTTCGAGGAGATATTCCCCCTCATGCGCTCCTGTGAGAACGTGTACACAGACTGCTCCGCTCTGCAGGGGTGGCTGCCATCGGAGCCGCAGCAGGTCTACGACCGTCTGAAGAGGGTGGCGGATGAGTTCCCCGACCGGATGGTCTTCGGAAGCGACTTCCCTCTTTACGAGGAGAGGTTCTCCTCCCTGCAGTTCATCAATATGATAAGGGAGGGGGGATGGGGCTCCGATAAGGTCAAAGAGGGGTTGCTGGGAGACAACATGAGGAAGGTGTTGGACCTCTAATCATGGCAAAGTATATCATAATCAGAAAATAATCCGTCCCCAAGGAACTATCCGATCTTGCCTCTTCCCCAATACCGGAGGTATTGATGATTATAGGGGGCATCGTGGCCCTGTACATTGCTGTGGCCTTCCTCAAGGACAACGATTCACAGAGATACAAACTGGCCGCCCTGGTAGGCATGCTGGTGGGTATTGTGTTGCTCCTGGGGGGATTCATGGCCTTCCAGTACTCCACCATCCCTCAGTTTTCCGTCACAGTACTATTATTGACCGGCTTCGCCATGCTCTTCCGGCCCATCCAGAAGGTTCCGATTGCTGCCGTCTTCGGCCTCATCGTAGGTATATTCGTCTACCTTTACCTCGGTGGTGTGACAGATGCCAACCTGCAATTCCTAACTGATGAAACTGTGCGGATAATAGTTTCTATCGTGGGCGGTGCCCTGGTGTTCATGGTTCTGAACTTCGTGGAGCAGCTGCTAGATTTCGCTACCGCCGTCCTCAACGCCTGGCCGGTGCTGCTGGTCCTAGGGCTCGTCTGCGCTGCAGACGGGGTGCTCATCCTGGCAACGGGGGATTCACTCCTGGCCCTGGTCATGAGCTATACTGGCAACTAGTAAAGCTTTAAATCAGAAGAAGTGTTCGGGAGGGATGCGGGCCCGTGGCTTAGCCTGGATATAGCGCTGGCCTTCTAAGCCAGACGCCTCGGGTTCGAAAGCTTCCAAAAGAGGCCGAAATTCCCGACGGGCCCGCCATCAGATGCAAAGGTTAATTTACGTTGGCCTTATCATCACCGCAGTTAACGAGGAGTAGCAATGAAACGAAGCTCACGCGCCTGGAAGAAACGTGGCAACCAGAGATGGAAGTGGCGCAAGAAGAAGATGCGCCGACGAAAGCGAGCCCAGAAGATGCGGAAGAAGTAATGCAGCTAACAGGGGGTATAGGGTAACTCGGTATCCTCGCGGGCTCCAGTTATCGGGAGTGATTAGGAACGGGTTTGCTGAAGTTATGATGAATAACTGGAGCGATGACCCGCTAATTCGCGGGGGGTAGCTCCCCTCGTGGTGGAAACCCGCTGATAGGGGTTCAAATCCCCTTGCCCCCACCTTTCCGCATCTCAAGGCTCGCTTTCATCACCGTTTGACTGCCGTCTTTTAGACAGTCTGCGGTTGCCTAACTCATTCTGCTCATCGTCTTGGCATCGCCGTCGCAGGGATTGATGAAACTTATTCTCAGAAAACAAAGCCCGACTTATCCACGCGCTCCTTGGCCTCGATGGTCTTCTGAACGTATCTTGTCATATCGAACTTCTTCTCTAGGGCCTTGTTGTTCATGTAGCGCACCATGCCGAAAACCGGTCTCTCCCTCCTTACAGAAAGGTGTATGCCTCGTTGTTTGAGTCCAACCTGCACGTCCTCCATGCCCCACAAGGAGAAACGGTATGATCGGAGGTTATGTCAGGAAGGGTGGGATCCAGAATAAATAGAACACCCAGGGGCTTCGGTAGGAGTTGGAGATCCAGATGGCCACTTCATTGCTGGATTGTGCCGGGTGCAACCGCTGGCATGAATCCAATAGATGATTCGGTCATTACTGGCGAGAGGGAGGGTGCGGGAGGCCGGGTTTAGAGGGAGATGGGATGCGACCAGAAACCATGGTCTCCCTGCCTTCATTGATTGGTGACATCATTCCCCCTCTTCCAGCCCCCCGGGGGAACGATGATCAAGAAGTCGGCTCCATCCTCGCCTATCTCGGATATACTCATGTCGGTGATGTTTAGAATCTCTCGGACGATCTCCATGCCGTGGTGGTCTCCCGTCCGAGACTCGGTATCGAACATAGAGCTCTTCAATTCCGAGGGGATCCCCTGGCCATCATCGCGATAGTTTATCAGGCAACGAGCCCCATCGATCCGGAAAGAGACGGAGATGATGCTGGCCCCTGGTGCGTGCTTGATGGTGTTTTGGGCCAGGTTGTAGAAGACCTTGGGGAGCATGGGGTCAGCGAATACCTGGATGTCATCGAGCTCCATGCGCACCTCTAGGCCCTTAAGGTCCAGCTGTGAGAGGGCCTCTCGCACGACGTCACGCAAGCACATAAATCGAGGGTCCTCGGCCCCAATCATGCGATAAGAACGGGCGAATTCCAAATGGCTCGCGACTGCCCAGGCCCTTTCCTCAATCTTCTCAAGATAAGTGGCTTCGGCATAACCGTATTCATCATCTTGGGTAAGCTCCAGATAGCCAATGATGGCCGTGAGCTCATTCTTAATGTCGTGCTCAATGATCCGGGAGAGGGTTTGGTTGCGTTCCTTGCTCTGCCGCAGTTCCAATTCCGTCTTCTTCCTGGTGGATATGTCATGCAGGAAGGCGATCATACCCGCTTTCCTGCCGTTCCGTTGGATGTCGTTGAAGGAGACCTCGTAGCATCTAGTGCCATCATCCAAATGGAAGGGTAGCTCCTTCCTCAAACCAGGTTCTGGGGAGTTTATGGAATCGAAGAGCGACCTGTTACCCTCGTCCGCGAGCAGCTCCACCGCTTGCCGGTTCATATAGATGGGCTCTCGGTCCATGCCAGTGATGACGAGCCCATCGTTGATGGACTCAATGGCATCCTGAACGGTGATGATCTCCGTTCCGATGAAGCTCGAAGTCCTCTCCCCGATGAAGAGGGTGGCAGCCGCCAAGGAGATACCCAGAGAGAGCATGTCCACTAAAGGATTGTCACGGGCGCTGGTCAGGTATAAGGAGAAAGTGACGACGATAATGAGTATGGACAGCAGAATCACGGAAGGCCCCTTCTTGCGGGAGGGTGGGGATTGAATGATGGCACGGTTCAGTAAGAGAATGCAAGCGGCCATGAGAAGGAAATAGAAGATAGGTACCAAGGGGAATATCGGCCCGTATTCGGCTCGGAGAAAGAAGAGGCCCCCGTTCTCCAGGAGTTCTACGGAAGTGTAGAACTGGCCGTGCAAGGGGTTGGTTATCATGACCAGCACCAATGTGCTGGCTGAGACTAGCAATATCGCAGCTTTGGTCTTGGTTAACCAACTGCTCATACCCAGGTATCCCAGGATGAAGGCGAAGGTTAACAAAACCAGACCGGAGGTGACGATATATTCCATGGAGACCAAAGCAAGGGATAGTTCCACATTGGAAGCAAACTTCTCCAGCATCCATACGGTGGCGAGCAAACCCAAGGAAAGGAACATGCCGAACATGGGCCGTTTGTACTCCATCGGGGTTGTTGTCACCTTGTAAGTGAGATAAGCCATGATGAATATCGAGACCAGGTTGGGGAATATACTGACAACCATCTCCGGACTAAGTTCCAAGAGCAAAACACCCCCTGTTCTGGAAAACAAGCTCCAGGACTAAATGCTGTTATCGATATTCAATCATTGCTATGGGCCTCTTGATCCCGGAATGATGGAAGGTAATCGCCATCAATATGCTGTATAATTGTTTGTGTCCGCATCGAGGCTATTCGTTTTTGGATCTTCCTCGAGCGATCAGTTTGATTCCCGATGGATTCGTGAAGCAGTCGTAGCGTTCTCAATCGATGGCAATGAACCTCTCGTTGAGGTCTTCGGGGTGGGATGTCGTGGTATCGAAAGGCCTTATGCCTCATTATATAATAATATTAGAAATATATTAAACATCGTTTATTCGATTTATCACTACCGGTACAAAAATGAGTCTATTTTAATACTAATAATAATGTGCTAGTGTTGGGGGAATATCTGTGTCGATAATGGATAAAATCAAGGCCTTGTTCAAAAAGAGCCAAGGAGAGTCTGAAAGTGAGAAGGGATACGAGAAAGTAGCCGAGCCCGTTTCTGAGGGGGGAAGTCCGGATCCTGTGAAGAAGCAGGCATCCGATGCCAAAAGCGCCCCGGCGGAGGAGCCGGTGCCGAAGGAACCAGCATCGGAAACACCCTCCAAGCAGGAGCCCGTCATGGAAAAGGAGATGGCCGACAATGAAACTGGGAAAACCCCAGTCAAGAAATCCACCAAGGTCAAGGGTGGCGCGAAAACCAAAGCGGACAAGAAATCGTCCAAAGGGTATGGCGACAGCCCGCTCGGCAAGGCCTTGACATTCGCCGAGGCACAGTTGAAGGCCAAGGGAGATAAGTTGAGCAACGCGGAACTGCTCATGTTCCAGTCCAAGATTGCCGCTCTCTCCAAAAGCATCGGCAAGGATGAGGATGCGGCCATGGTCTCTGTCAGTCAGCTCATCGGCGGAATAATCAGGGCATAAAGCCCCATCAAACCCTTTTCCCTCAATGTTTCCATCATCGTGCCGATGAAATCAGCGGATTTTTATATCGCCAGGGGCCGTACGTTATTTGAGGGAAATTGAATGCGGGTTGCTATAGCCTACCAGAGCTCCTATGGACATAATAGGATCATTGCCGAGCATCTGGTCCAGGCCCTGCAGTCGCGGGGACATGAGGCCCTGGCCTATGATGTGAAGAAAAGCAGCCCTGCGGACACCGAGGGCGCCGATCTGTTCATTTTCAGCAGCCCTACTCACATCGGGCGGGCTCCAAGGAGGATGAGGGCTTTCTTGAAAGGCTTGGTGGAGAATGAGGCAGGTAAGCCTTATGCGCTGGTATGCACAAAGCTACCTGCCGGTGCCGACTCCTCGCACGATATCCTGACCTTGGAGAGCATGCAGGATATCCTGCTTGGCAACATGGTCCATCTGGACTCCTTGAGTTTGGACTCATTGAAGATAAAAGGCCCGTTGCGGGAAGGATTCGAGCAGAAGCTGGATAGTTTCCTGGACGATGTCTTGTCCAAGCTCTGAGCAGATCGCCGGCTGCCAGCGGATTATTGTTTCCAAAGCGATCCTGGTGATGAACCGTGCTGGTCATCATATTGGGCGTCTGATTCAGATGAGGAATGAGAGAACGATTTTTGATGGAACGGACGTATGGATACGGCCCTCCTTCAGTGATTCGTCTTGTCCTATGATGTTCCAGGATACGGGTCGTTGAAGCGATGATAGGACAACAGTGGTGCTCCCGCCGGGATTTGAACCCGGGTCGAAGCCTCGAGAGGGCTTCATGATTGGCCACTACACTACAGGAGCGTAAAAATGGTGATTGCGAATGCCTTAATAAAGGTTTTGGAATCCCATCTGGAGGGGCCAGGGGTCAGTCCAGGGGCGGGAGTAGGGGCATCTCACTCTTGTGACGATTGGACTCCACTCTCTTCACGATCGACTCCACAATGGATTTGGAGGAGCCGGTACTCTTGGCG
>JBFWLS010000001.1:0-18552 GCA_050251995.1 Candidatus Methanomethylophilaceae archaeon | reverse complement strand
GAGCCATCTGCCTCCACCGACCTGCTGTCCCCGGACATGTTCGATGACTACGCAGGCAAATACATCAAGGACAGCCTGGCTGCCATCACCGGAGGCTCCTCCGTTCTGCACATCTGCGGTGACACCTACCCCCTCCTGGACAACATGGTTGCCACTGGCACCACCGCTTTGTCCATTGAGGAGAAGGTCGATCCCGCCAAGGCGGTTGAGAAAGTCGCTGGCAGAGCCGCCCTCGTGGGCAACATCGGCGTGGTGCACCCGCTCCTGCAGGGCACCCCGGACGACTGTTTCCAGCACGGGAAGATTGTGGCCAAGGCCGGATTCAACGTAGTCTCGCCTGGTTGCGGGCTCTCCGCCCTCATCCCCAACGAGAACCTCATGGCCTTGGTCAAGGCCGTCAAAGGTTGATCGGGCGAACCAGCCAAGCAAACCACTTCCACCTTTCAATTTTTTGCATGCAAATTTTATTAACCGTTATCGCCGTTTATCCGCTGAGGCTCAGAAATGGTATACGGAATCGCCCTCGACCTAGGAACCAGCGGGTTCAGGACCCATCTCGTGGACCTGGACAAGAACGCCAAGATTGTGTCCACTGCCATCACCATGCGCCATCCGCTACCGGGGGCGAACATCATGGACCACCTTCATTTCTGGATCGGTGCAGGTTCTGAGGTGGGGCATAAGATCATCCGTCAAACCATCGATGAGCTGGTGAAGCTCCACGCCGTGGACTTCAAGGATGTCAAGAAGATATCCGTGTGCGGCAACCCCATCCAGCTCTCGTTGTTCGAGAACATCGAGGTGCGGGACCTAGCCTATGCCGGCAAGAACAAGCTGAAGGCTCTCGGTGTGGTGAGCCCCGACCGGCGCGGCCACATCACCGATGCCGCCACCATTGGCCTCACCGCCTTGGACCCGGAGACGGAGGTCATAATACCTCCTGCCATTCGGCATGAGATCGGGGCTGATGCATTAGCGATGATCATCAAGTCCGGGCTCCTTGACAAAAAGGAGACCTGCATGGTAACCGATTACGGGACCAACGCTGAGATGGGGCTGTTCCATGATGGCGAACTGTATTCGGGGAGCGCCGCTGCCGGTCCGGCCATGGAAGGCCAGGCGGTGGAGTTCGGCATGCTGGCCGCTCCCCATGCCTTGTCCGATGTGGATTTGGACACGGACGGCATGTGGAAGAACATCGTCCTGGATGACCTCCTGCGTCCGGTGCTGGCCGCCAAGGTGGATCCAATAACCGGCCGCATGGAACGTTTGGCTCCGTTGCAGGCCATCGGCATCACCGGTACTGGCGTGGTATCAGCCATGGCCGTGGGGATTGAGTCCGGGGTGGTGAAGCTTCCGAACATAGACACACCCGATCGCCTCATCCACCTCATGGACGGCATCAACTTCAATGAGCATGACATCCTGGAGGCCGGCAAGGCCATGGGCGCTATCCGGGCCGGGCACCGTACCCTCATACACGAGGTCGGGATACCCGACGATGCCGTCAAGACCATGTACATGGCTGGAGCCTCCGGCACATACGTAGATGCCCTCAAGGCCCAGATGTGCGGCATGATCCCTCGCTCTCTGGACAACGTCTACCAGTTGGGGAACACCTCCCTGATGATGGCCCACGACCTGCTTCGGGACGAGGGCACTCTGGATATGATGCAGGGCGTGGCCGATTCCATTTCCGCCAACCATATCATGTTCGCTACCTGCCCTACCTTCGAGGCCATGTACGTATTGGAGATCGCTTTCTGGCTGGAGGGGATGTCTTTGGAGATGTATAACGAGATGATCCAGATGTCCGGCATCGCTCCCCTACCACCGTTGAAGGTACCCAGTAAGGTGGTGCGCATCGTTAAGAGCGACATACCTGACATCGGGGAGCACGGCCTCAAGACCCTGGGTGAAGTAGGGGTTCACCTCATCGGCACCTTCGAGGGTTGCATCGGTTGCCGCAAGTGTGAGCGGGAATGCCCGGAGCAGGCCATCAACATCGTGGATCTGGAGGATGATGAGCACCTCATTCGGGTGGCCACGGATCGCTGTCTCGGTACGGCTTGCAAACACTGTGAGATGACCTGTCCGGAGAAGGTCTATGTCTTCAATGAGCTCATCGTGGAGGATAAGCGCTGAGGACGTGATAAAAACCATTCCTCTTCTTTCTTAAGATAAACAGATAAAAGAGCGGATTATCGAGTATATTCGTGTTATTTTACCAATGGACACGGTTATTAACGATGTGAACCATTTTCACATCGATAGTCATGAACAATCCCGAGTACGCAGAGAAGCTGAAGAGCATCCTTGGGCTTAGATATGAGCCGGTGGCCGTGAGGTTGGTACGGGAGAACGAGCCCGACCCAGTCGGATACGAGGTACCGGAGAAGCAGCTCAGCCACTGTCAATCGGTGATGGCCGCCAAGGCTGGCAAGTCTTACTACTTGCCCTCCGACATGCATGGCTGCAACAATGGTGCATCCTCCTTGGGGATGAAGGAGAAGTCGGAGAAGATCGCCTCTGGCGAGTTCTACTACGATTTCGGCATGCACGATACCCAAGAGGCGGCCGCAGCCATGGTGGCCACCCGGGCGGAGCTGCCGTTCAAGACCAAGGGAAGCATCGTTACCCCCCTGGCCAAGGCCGACTTCGTCCCCGATTCTGTCATAATCGTGGACGTGCCCGAGGTGATATACTGGTTCGTGCCCTTGAAGACCCATAAGGAAGGGGGCAGGGCGAATTTCACCACCGCCCCCTTCAACGCCGTCTGCGGCGATGTCACGGCCTTCCCTATAATCCACAACGACGTGAACGTCTCCATAGGTTGCTACGGGTGCCGTCGCCGTTCCGACATCAAGAGGGATGAGATGATCGTCGGCTTCCCCGGGAGCATGCTTCCGGACATTGTGGACACCCTGATGAAATATCGGGACGGCGTGCTCACCAAGGCCAAGAGGGACTGAAACATCTTCACATCCAATTTTTAGCGATAAATCCATATATTCCCATGTTTTTTTGCAACATCGTCACGAATCGCTATATTCGTGCGGGAGATATTGCAACAATTTTGCAATCAAGGCTGAAATGGATGCCAAAGACGTTCAGATACTGCGACTTCTGCGTCACGATGCCCGCACCCCCATGGGGAACATCGGTGACGAACTCGGGCTCTCCAAGGCTACCATCAGCCGCCGTTTGGCGCGGATGGAGTCCGACAACGTGGTGGATGGCTATTCCGTGCGGCTGAACCCCTCATGCCTGGGAGTGATGCGGGCCCTGATAGCCATCGAGGTTTCCGGAGCCTCTGTGAACACGGTCATCGAGCAGCTTCGCAGCTATCCGGAGGTGCAGAGCATCTACAAATCCTTCGGGGACCACAACCTGATCTGCGAGCTGTACACCGCCAGCGTGGACGAGCTCTATGACCTCATCCAGGACCGCATGCTCAAGTCCCCGGCCATCCACAACGTGGAGGTGGACATCCTGGTGGACCACTTGTCGGTGAATCCTAACGCCGATCTGGATGTATATGTCCGCGAAGGCGACCATTGAGTTGGAAATATTTTTCTACGACGGCGCCTTCACAGGCTGTATGCATCTAGAGAGGTCCCCGAAAGCCAGCAGAGACACCGGCATACGCACCATCCTGCCCCGGGAGACCCTGGATCGGGTGCTACCCCTCTTGCCCAAGGCCGGCCTTCAACCTTTGGAGGATATTACTGCCGTGGACAACTTGGGCATCCCGGTCTACTCCATAAGCCGCCGTGACGCTATCGAAGGTGCGGGGTCCGTCTACAATGGGAAGGGGCCCACTCCGGAACAGGCGCAAGCCTCCGCGGTGATGGAGGCCTTGGAGCGTGGTTGCGCCATGCTCAGGCCGGACGATGCCTTAGTAAAGGCCACAGTGGCCGAGGCCATGGAATCCGTCTTCGCCCTGGACCCGCGGGAGCTCATCCTGCCGGAGCGCGTCCTCCATTATGTTTTTAATGACGAGCTGGCATGGTGCCAGGGTTACGAGCTCCTCCGGGGGGAGGATATCTGGGTCCCGGCCAATGCTGTCTTCCATCCATACGTCCCACAGGGTGACATGCCGTTGTTCCGTTACCATACCAACGGCATCGCAGCTGGCAACACCATAGAGGAAGCCATCCTGCACGGAATCCTGGAGCTCATCGAAAGAGATGCCTGGTCCATCGCCGAGTTCCGTCGTCGCGCCAGGGCGGATATAGTCATCGATGACGAGTCATCCACCAGCTATCAGTTGCTGCGCTCCTTCCAGGAGAACGGGGTGGAGGTACATCTCAAGGACCTCACCAGTGACATCGGCATCCCCACCATCGGCGCCGCCGCCGATGATGTCCGCACTAAAGATCCTGGCCTCCTGACCATCGGGGTGGGCACTCATCTCAATCCGGAGGTAGCGGCCGTCCGGGCCTTGACCGAAGTGGCGCAGAGCCGCACCACCCACAAGCATGGGGTAAAGGTCAACGCCAAGCTGCAGGAGTCCAACCGCAATCTGGGCTACGACCGCATCAAGGCCTTGAACCGCATGTGGTATTCGGCGTCGGAGAGACAGCAAGCCCTCTCGGAGATGGAGCGGATGGACACCCCCTACGTGCTCGATGACATCGAGGTCACCTTGGACCTTCTGACCTCCGTGGGAGTGGACAAGGTCATCGTGGTCGACCTCACCCGTCCGGAACTCAATGTTCCGGTGGTGCGGATGATCGTTCCCGGGCTCGAGGTATACACCATGGACCCGGAGCGCTTGGGGAGCAGATTATACACCGTTAAATGATATATTCATGAAATGTAATATATCATGAGTTTATAAACTAACAATCGTGAATTGAATATATTTAGACAATCATATACATTTATGTAAGCACTGCTGGCTACCATGATTGGATAAACTATTGTGAAGATGGATGGATTAACCATCCATAAGATGTTTTATATTGTTAGATTGTGCATTACAGTCCGCAAGGGGAACGATGAGCATGGCCTATGGAGGGGTTCCCTTTCTTGTTCATGCTCATCGATCAACTGATGTACGGAGGTAAATTATGGCAAAGTACAAGGACGTAATCGACTTGTATGACGACCGTGGCAAGCTCATCGAGAGCAACGTGCCATTGGAAGCCATCAGTCCGTTGCGAAACGGAGCGATTAAGAGGATCGCATCCATGACCGCGAGAACTGTGGCCGTCAACCTTGCCGGTATCGAGAAATCTCTCAAGACCGGCGCTATGGGTGGAGACAGCTGCGTGATCAAGGGAAAGGAAATCGACGTTCCTCTGGTCGCGAATGCTGAGAAGCTAGCGAAAAAGATCAAAGAAATGGTCCAGGTAACCGATGGTGACGACACCATCGTCAAGGTAAAATCTGACGGTAAGCAACTCGTCGTCGTGGTGCCTGAGGAGAGAATGGGAGCCGGTATCGAGTACACTACTGGTTTCACCGCCACCGCTGCGGCCGTCACCCACGCCATCATCGAGGAGTTCAAAGTCCCGATGTTCAAGGCCAACATGGTGAAAGGCGCTGTATGGGGAAGGTACCCCCAGACCTTGAATTTCATGGGTTCCAACCTGAAGAGCATCCTGGAAGTCCCCCAGAACAACGAGGGAGCCGGTTTCGCCTTGAGGAACATCATGTCCAACCACGTGGTCGCCCTGGTCAACAGGAACGCCATGCAGGGTGTGGCTCTCTCTGCTCTCTACGAGCAGATGGGTGCCTTCGAGATGGGCGATGCCGTTGGTCCTTTTGAGAGGGGTCACCTCTTGGCTCTCGCCTACGAGGGTCTGAACGCCAACAACATGGTCTACGACATTGTCAAGAAGTCCGGGAAGACCGGTACCGTGGGTACCGTCATCGAGGACCTCATGGAGCGCGCTATCGAGGACAAGGTCATCAAGGTCAAGGAGACCCTGAAGTCCGGTTACAAGGTTTACACCACGGACGACCTGCCCATGTGGAACGCCTATGCTTCCGCCGGTATGGTGGCAGCTGTCATGGTCAACGTCGGAGCCGCAAGGGCCGCCCAGGGTGTGCCCTCCACCGTGCTTTACTACAACGATATCCTGGAGCACGAGACCGGTCTGCCCTCCGCTGATTACGGAAGGTCGATGGGTACCTGTGTAGGTATGTCGTTCTTCTCCCACTCCATCTATGGAGGCGGAGGGCCCGGTCTGTTCCACGGTAACCACGTGGTGACCAAGCACGCCAAGGGAGTCCTGATTCCCGCAGTCACGGCAGGCAACTGCCTGGACGGTGGAACTCAGACATTCTCTGCTGAGGCTACGTCTGGACTGTTTAGGACTGTATTCGGTGACATGAGGGAGTTCTCGCAGCCCCTGCAGGTCGTCGGAGAGGAAGCCAAGAAGATCAAGAGGGACGTGGCCTGATGCAGGAAACCCCCAACCCAGCTGCTAACTATGCCGGGGAACCGCTCCCCGAGATCAAGATTTTCCCCAACCGTCTCTTGAAGGCGGAAACCACGGAGAAGCTCTTGAGTGGCATCTACAGCATACCGCAGGTCAGACAAATCAACGTGCATGGCGAGAGCCTGCCCGCTACGGTGAAGTCCGGGCCCAACACGGGTCTGCCGGTCAACCATCCGGAGCGTAAGACCATCAGATATGGGGACCAAGAGGTGCTCTTGACAATGCTGGTGGGCGCCGTCTTCATCGAGTTGAAAGGCTATGAAGCGGTGGACGAGACTATGGACGAGGTCAAGAAGGTCTGCGATGAGATGTTGCCGTTCGGTTACACGCTGGATGTTGGAAGGTATTCTAAATTCAGACCATCCCTGAATGATTATTTGAAATCGAGGTGTTAGATATGGCTTATAAGAGACAATTCTATCCCGGAACAACCGTCCCTGCTGTCAACAGACGCAGGTACCTGGACCCCTCCCAGAACTTGAAGAAGCTCAGGGAAGTGGCCATGGACGACGTTGTGAGGATCCTTGGTCACCGCCAGCCTGGAGAGGAGTATAAATCCATGCACCCTCCGCTGGAAGAGGCCAACGAGCCCGACTGCCCCATCAGGCAGTTGGTGACGCCCCTTGAGGGCGCCAAGAAGGGTGACAGAGTCAGGTACGTTCAGTTCACTGACTCCGTCTACTTCGCCCCCATCTCCCCCTACCAGAGGGCATGGATGTACCTGTCCCGCTACCGCGGAATCGACACAGGTACCCTGTCCGGAAGGCAGATCATCGAGATGAGGGAGCGTGACCTGGAGGTCATCGCTAAAGAGTTCATAGAGAACGAGACTTTCGACCCTGCCCTCACCGGCATCAGGGGTGCTACCGTTCACGGTCACGCCTGCCGCCTGGATGAGAACGGACTCATGTTCGACGCTTGGCAAAGGTACGAGTGGGACGCCAGCAAGGGCGAGGTGGTATACGTCAAGGACCAGGTCGCTCTGCCCTTGGACAAGAGGATCTCCGTCGGAAAGCCCGACAGCATGGAGAACCTGAAGAAGAGGACCACCATCTTCCGTGCCGATGGCGTGGACATGAGGGACGACAAGGAAGTCACCATGTACGGTATGAGGATCCACAAGCTGAGAACGCTCGCGGGTTTCCAGCCGTTCGCCATGAAGGGGGAGTAAGCAATGGCAAAAGAGAAGCTATTCATGGATGCGGTTAAGAAGAAGTTCAAAGAGGACCCTACTGAAACGCACACCAAGTTCTACTGCTACGGCGGCTGGAAACAGTCTGCCCGTAAGAGGGAGTTCGTAGAATCTGCGAACAAGATCGCCAAGCAGCGCGGCATTCCCATGATGAACCAGGACATCGGTGTCCCTCTAGGACAGCGCTCCTGGATGCCCTACCAGCTGTCCCACACGGACATCTTCGTGGAGCCCGATGACCTGCACTGCGTGAACAACGCTGCCATACAGCAGTGCTGGGACGATATCCGGAGAACGATCCTGGTCGGACTGGACTCTCCCCACCAGACCATCGAGAGAAGGCTGGGTAAGGAGGTCACACCCGAGACCATCAACCACTATCTGGAGATCGTCAACCACACCATGCCAGGTGGCGCCGTCGTGCAGGAGCACATGGCGGAGGTCAACCCCGCTCTGGCCTATGACTCTTACGTCAAGGTCTTCAGCGGCAACGACGAGCTCATCGATGAGATCGACGACTGCTATGTCATCGATATCAACAAGCTCTTCCCCGCCGACCAGGCTGAGCAGTTGAAGAAAGCTATTGGAAACACCATCATGCAGGCCGTCAGAGTACCCACCATCGTGGGTCGCCTGATGGACGGCGGTACCATTTCCAGGCACTCTGCGATGCAGATCTCGATGGCCTTCATCAGCGCCTACAAGCTGGCTGCTGGTGAGGCTGCCATCGCGGACTTCGCCTACTCTGCTAAGCACCAGAGCATCAACATGGGTACCATGATGCCCGCTAGGCGTGCAAGGGCACCCAATGAGCCCGGAGGCATCCCCTTCGGTATCATGGCCGATGTCGCTCAGTCCGACCGTGTCTACCCCGACGACCCTGGCCGTGCCGCCCTCGAGGCTGTCGCCCTGGGTGCCGCGATATTCGACCAGATCTATTTGGGAGGATACATGTCCGGTGGTGTGGGTTTCACCCAATACTCCACCGCGACCTACACCGACAACATCCTGGAGGACTACACCTACTTCGCCATCGATCACATCAAGGACAAGTACGGTGGCCTCTGCCAGCTGGACCCCAACGACTTCGACAAGTTGATGCAGCTGGGTGATGAGGTCAACTCCTACGCTCTGGAGATGTACGAGAGATACCCTGCCGCCATGGAGGCCCACTTCGGAGGTTCCCAGAGAGCCACCGTCGCCGCCGCCGCCACCGGTATCGCCGGGTCCATGGCCACCGGTATCGCCGACTGTGGTGTCAACCTGTGGTACCTCTCCATGCTGCAGCACAAGGAGAGAGCGGGTAGGCTTGGATTCTACGGCTACGACCTGCAGGACCAGTGCGGTTCCGCCAACTCGTTGGCCTATCGGTCCGATGAGGGTCTGCCCATGGAGCTCAGGGGTCCCAACTACCCCAACTACGCCATGAACGTCGGTCACCTCTCTGGTTACACCGGCATTCCCAAGGCCGCTCACGTGGCCCGCGGCGATGCCTTCACGGTGAACCCGCTGATCAGGGTCGCTTTCGCCGACCCGTCCCTCGTCTTCGACTTCGCCAACGTGACGAAGGAGTTCGGACGCGGTGGTCTGCGCGAGTTCAAGCCGGCCGGAGAGAGAACCGCCATCATCATGGAGTGATCCTAACCTTGAAAATTGGAGATGTGTACCGGTACAAGCCCACAGGTACAGTGGGAAAAGTAATGGACATCAGGGAGAGGGAAGGCGCGGTCTGGGCATTGCTCGACTACACCAACCTTTACTACGATGTCCGGAACCTGGAACCTGCACCTGAAAGCGAATACCGGTCCGTCTCCTACAAGGAAACGGAGAAGGACCAGAGCATCGTGCTACAGTCCGTAGAACAGCTCCAAAAAGTCGTGGAGGAAGTGAACATAGACTCGTACACCCCCTCCGGCGGCGGATAAACTACTTAAACCCCCTATTTTTTTACTATTCGGTGAGTTTATGGTCATAGTCAGGTATCGGGACATCATCGGCTCCCAGGTGGTCACGTCCGACGCTTTCGTCTTGGGAGAGGTGGAAGGGATTCGATACGATCCCAGCCAGTGGCATGCCGATTATCTGCTGGTCTCCGTCAGCAAAGGCTTGGAGCCCTACATCGGGGCCGGTAAATCCGTGCTTTCCGCCTCCAAGGTCCTGGTGCCCATGGACCTCATCAAGGCCGGGAATCAAGCCATCATACTGGCTTATGGGCTAATAGAATTGAAGGAATTCTTGAAACCGGACAACGTCAACATCCCCAACATCTCCCATCTCCTGGGCAAGAAGGTGGTGAGCAGCGACAATCAACCCATCGGCTCCTTGTACGATCTGAACCTGGAGGTGTTGCAGCATTGGCCGGTGGTATCCTTCGTTGTCCGTCTGGACAAGAGCATATCTGACGTATTGGGAGTGAAGAAGCCCCTGTTCTCACGGCTTCCGGTCATCACGCTGGACATCGGCATGGTGAGGAACATCACGGAACTGATCCACCTGGATCGTGACGTGTCCGCAATCAGGGAAGAAATGACCGTGGGCAACTGAGTCAGAGGCGGTCGAAGGCCACCAGGATGCTGGCCAGCCTGGGGTCGTCCTCCAGACCGTAATGGTCCTTGATCATCTTGTCCGAGCTGGGCGATGGGCTGCAGGAGATCACGTTCTTGCATCCTAGGGATTCGTTCACCTCGGGGAACGACACCGGTGGCATTATGAAGCGCTCCCCCCCATGCGGGACAACCTCGGGGAAGACCACAAAACTGTCAGAGAGCCAAACCACATCCTCTCGGTCTTCGTATTGTCCTTGGTTGTGCGGGAAGACCTCGATGCCCATGATGCATCCGTCATCCCCACAGAGGACCACGGTGGGCTCCGGAGGGGGTCGGAAGGTGTGGTTCTTCACGATGCACACCACGTACTCCCGTTGCAAGGCCTGCAGGAAGCCTTGGTTCAGGACATCGATGTCCAAGGTGGCCTTCACACTAGCCTCCTCCTGCCTCAATTGTTCCAAAATCTCCTTGTCCAGCAGGTAGACGTGCTCCACGCCCTTCATTCCCTGCAGCAGGGACAGGATCGCGTCCAGATTGAACATGCGGGATGATTTAAAACAAGATATTTAAGAGTTGATGATATTGTTGCGGGCATGAGCCTCGATTTGCTCAGTAAGAAGGACCCTAGGGTGCTTCAGGCCCTCTATCGCTACAAGAACGAGATATTGAAGGAGGGAGAGCTGACGTTGCGGGAGAAGGAACTTATCGCCACTGCGGTGGCTTCCACCTTGCGATGCGAGAAATGCCTGGAGTTCCACGCTGAGGCGGCCTTGGAGAGCGGAGCCACCAACCGGGAGATCTTGGAGGCCATCGAGGTTGCCATGTACCTCACCGGTCCATCTGCCATGATATGGACGGAGCGGATCGATGATTACATCGATGATCACCGGGACGAGGGGCAGTAATGCATGGTGACATCCTTCTTCACTGCCATGCCGGAAGAGCTCTCGAGCACTTTTATAATGGCAACTGGGACAGGGCAGGCAGGATGTGAAAGATGATTCCCAGCATGAATGATTACCGGGTTCTCATGCAGACGCATTGATGCTGCGTCCACAGGGTCGAACTCAGGCATGCGGGCCGCCATCTTCCGCACCATGGGGCACTCGCTCTTGATTCTGAGGTCCACATGGCCGTCTTCGCACAGCGATCCGATGACCACCGTCTTGAATTGACACGCCCCAGCCTGCACCTCCAATATCACATCGTCATTCATTGTTCATCCTCTGTCATTGTTTTCCCTCTTCTCGACGCACGGTGCCGATGACCGCCAGTATGCGGCCGTCTATCTCCAGGGGAACCACACGGCAGCGTTGTCCTTGGTAGGGACCGGTGAGGGGCTCCTTCTCCACGATTGACCTCTTCTTCAACGATTCCTCTAGGAGAGGCCCGGTGTAAGTACGGTCTCTGATCATACCTCTCTCCACCCGCACGCCCAGCTCTTCTGGCACCCGTGCACAGACAGGCATGCCGGTGAGTTGGTGCACGGTAAGGGCGAGAGCCTTCAGCTCATCCTGCTTGTCATCCCCCCGTAGGATATCACCCAGTTCCTTCCTCTTGCGCATCTCCCCGCTGATGCGAAGGGCGGCGGTGACTGCTCCCTTCTCTGCCAAATCATAGGTCTTCCCGGTTCCGACCAGCACGATGTCCCCATTACGCAGCCGGAAGGCTTGTTTCAACCGATCCTCCACACCGACCTCAATGGGTTCCTTGTCCCCTGGGAAGTAGAGGTGGTCATCCTTGAATATCAGGGTGGTGGCTCCCGTGGCGCCAGCACGGATGGCGGTATCCCTTTCATCGCAGCCATACGTGACCACACGATGGGCGGCGTTTGAGACCTTAACGGCACAGTCGTTCTTGTCGATGGTGAGGAATCCACAGTCCACTTCTTTCGCCTCGATTAGGGAGGATCGTAATATCTCCCTGCCCTTTCGGGTGAGTACAGCCCCCGCTCGGTTGACCTCCACGAAGCCCTCTTGCTGCAGGTTCTGAAGGATGGTCCGAGTGCTGCCTTCTCCTATGCCCAAGGCAGCGGACAATGTTTTCCGGCCTATCGGTCCCTCTTTGCCGATGGTCATGATGCCCTTCCAAACATGGTAATCGGAGAACTTGGGGATAGGGCCGCCCGACCTATCATCGCTATAGAGCCTGACCATGATGGTTGGATAGAGCATCCAACCTTTTAAATCTGATGTTAGTATTTAACAGTGTTCGGTAATAATCTTTATAATTCCTGGACTCTTTAACCCTGTTTAATGACTGCTAATCCAGAACCTTTGATCATCGTGGACAACGTGACAAAAAGATTCGACGGGCACACAGTTCTGGAAAACCTCAGTGTCACGCTATCCGGTGGTAGCGTTCTGGGGCTTATCGGTAAGAGCGCTGCGGGCAAGTCGGTATTCATACATATGCTGAGGGGGTCAGCGGAGTATGCCCCCGATGAAGGCAAGATTATTTTCAGGATAAACCATTGTCCTGATTGTGGGAACGTTGAGCTCCCTGTGGAGGGCAAGCCCTGCGCCAAGTGCGGCGGCTCTACGGAATTGAAAGAAGTGGACTTCTGGTCGCTGGATGAGAGGGATCCATTGCGTATGGCCGTGAAGTCCAAGATCGCCATCATGCTCCAGCGCACCTTCGCCCTCTTCGGTGACAAAACGGTCATTGAGAATCTGTTCGAGGCCATGGGCGATGAGATGTCCGAGAAGGAGAAGATCGATCGTTCCATAGAGCTCCTAGAACTGGTGAACATGACCCATCGCACCACGCACATCGCGCGGGACCTCTCCGGGGGCGAGAAGCAACGCATCGTCCTAGCTAGACAACTGGCCAGAGACCCCCTGGTTTTCCTGGCCGATGAGCCCACTGGCACCCTGGACCCGCAGACGGCGGACATGGTGCACGACGTGCTCGCTAAGGTGGTGCAGGACACCGGTATGTGCATGGTCGTGGCCTCGCACTGGCCGGAGGCCATCGAGCGCATGGCGGACGAGGCCATCCTGCTGGACGAGGGGAAGGTGCTTCTGAAGGGACCTCCTGAGGATGTAACGGCAAAATTCATGCAGGATTATGAATGCATCAAGGCCGACCGGGTGCAGGCAGGCCAGCAGCTCATCAAGCTCAAGGATGTGCGCAAGTACTTCTTCTCCGTCGTCCGTGGGGTGGTCAAGGCCGTGGACGGTGTTAGCTTCGATATCAACGAGAAGGAAATTTTCGGCCTGGTGGGTCTCAGCGGTGCGGGTAAGACTACTATCTCTCGGATGATTGCCGGGATAACACCTTGCACCGATGGTCTGGTGAGTATGCGCGTGGGTGACGATTTTGTGGATATGTCTGAGATGGGGGAAGGCGGCAGGGGTCGAGCGACGCCCTACATCGGTTTCCTGCATCAGGAGTACACTCTATATCCCTTTGACAATGTCCTTCGCAACCTCACCACCTGTGTAGGGATGAAGATGCCCGCTGAGCTGGCGAAGATGAAAGCCATCCAGGTTTTGAAAGGGGTGGGTTTCTCCAACAAGGAGGTGGATAAGATCCTCTACGCCTACCCAGACACCTTGAGTGTGGGGGAGAAGCACCGTGTGGCCTTGGCCCAGGTTTTGATCAAGGAGCCCAGCCTGGTAATCCTGGACGAACCAACCGGCACCATGGACCCCATCACCAAGCTCTCCGTCGCCAAATCCGTCCTCAACGCCAGAAAGGAGCTGAATGAAACATTTATAGTGGTCAGTCACGATATGGACTTCGTCCAGAATTGTTGCGACCGGGTGGTGCTCATTCGCGGGGGCAAGCTCATAGCCATCGGCAAGCCGGAGGATATCATCGTCCACCTAACGGACAGCGACAGGAAGGAAATGTTTTGTGATGGTGACGCGGAGTGAAACAACGAATCGGACGGCACCTAAGTTTCGTGGAATGTCGGGAGTCAATGGGCCTCGGAACCGGGGGCGCCTTGGCGCAACGGGCCACGATATCCGAGAGCGGGCGCGATGTGGTTGCAATAGCGATGGGTCCGGGGCGCAGGCACATCACCAAACCGGTCTGTGAGATAACCTATGCCCTGCGAGAGGAGGGCATTGATACATCGGTCTTGGTGGTGAATGCCGGTTCTGGTGTGCCTGCGGATGCACCCGATGTGTCCACGGGGTCGCACTTCGGTCTCGACCCCATCGAGGTGGAGAGGATACAGCAGTTCAAAGTGGCTCTCATCCATCTTGGGAATGTGCGGAAGCACATCATTTACAAAGCCAGGCTCATCCTCCGAAACGTGGACATACCGGCTATCGTGGTAGCACAGTGCCCCGTGGACTTCGAGGACTTCGCCACCATCGGCGTCAAGACCCGCACCGTAATGCCTCCAGACGAGCTCATCGGCACCAAGGGGGAAGTCAGGGAGATCGTCACTGGGGTGGTCCGAGGCGTTACCTGCCAACAGGAGAAGCTGGATGAAATCGTGTCTAAAATCCAATCCATGATCCCGAAGGATTCCGAGGGGGGAAGATGATGCAGGTTGTTCTGAACGGCGAGGTGGTGCCGATTGAGAATGGCACCTTATTGGAGGACCTTCTTAAGGACGACGTCCCCCACGTACCTGGCTCCGTGGTCTCTATCCTTATATCGGATGAGAAACTCAGGCAGACCACGGACGATTTCGAGATTGTCACCATATATGGGTCCATGACGCTGCACCTGGAGGAGAACGAGAACGCGGAGAACTTCCGCTCCGTCATCAGCGAGTTAGTGGGCAGCAATATGAGATGGAAGACCTCCAACATCCTAGCCTTCGGTTCCGTGCCCACCGACATCAAGGGGGACAGGGGCGAGTACATCTACCATTGTTATGACTGCTTCTTCTCTTTGGGTGGCTTCGACAACAGCACCACGTACCTGATGATAGCCTACAACGACCATCGCGGCCGATATGGCACAGATGGCTCCCGCATCGGCCGCATCACCCGTGGACGTCACCTGTTGAGTCGCTTGAAGGAAGCGGACGAAATCGTAGACATCCGCCCCGTGGTCCTGGAGACCAGCTCCGAGAACGTCGTCGTCACCGATGACCTAAAGTTCCGTTTGGATGATGGTATGCGGATCGACACCTATGTAGGCGTGGAACTGGATCAAAAAGCGCCCATGGGGGTGGAGCACTTCCTGGTGACCGCCCGGCGAGGACACATCACCGCCAATGAGCAAACCGCCACCTATATGGCCTGCTCCGAGAACACTGATGTGATTCTGGAGACGGAGAACGTGCAGGTGCGAGAACAGTACGATGTCACGGTGCGCAGCCATGGTAAGGGGATGGGCCGGGTGTTCTTCTACAAGGAACGCCGGCAGGTCTCCAACGACCACAGCCGGGTGGGCAAGGTGGTTCGTGGCCAAGGCATAATCATGAACGCCCCCGCTGGTTCCACCATAACTGTCCGATCCAAACCCGAGCGGGCCTTAAGCGTGGGCCTGACACAAAAAGAAGCTGCGGAGATGCTCCGCCGTTTTGGCATCCAGCAAGAGCGGGACGGGGACGGGTCCGATGAGGCCGTGGTCGTGGACCAGAACCCAGAATGGACGATGAAGGCTTTGGCCGAGGGCAAGGTCACTACTTCCGGGAGGCCGGCAGACCAGATATATGGTGTGAGCTTCCTGAGGGAGGAGTCGCCCCTGTCTGTGCACTATCTGGAGAAGGTCAGTGGTCTAGACCATAAACCCATCGGCTCCTTCAAGGTGCATTTCGCCTTTCCGGATTCCCCTATGGTGACCTTCGAGGGGGACCAGCAACGGGGCAAGTCCCTCTTCCCGGAGAAGGATTTCCAGGTCTGTCGCGTCGGCGACCTGGGCATGACCAATCAGGTGCGCCCCTATCATGGTCTGATCGGGATACGTCTGCAGGAGAGCCAGGAGTTCGGCCCCACGGGCGAGGAGGCCTATGGGACGAACATAGCTGGGTCATTCGAGGGCGATCTGGAGAAGATGTTGGACGGACTGGAGGAAGGCCATCTCGTTTATGTCAGGGAGGTGCAGAAGGATGAGTGAGAGGGAGACCAGACTGATTTTCATTTCCCCGTTGTCGGACATCACCCCAGACCAGATAGCCCGGACCGTCCACTCTTTGGGGATGGAGATTACGGTGAAGGAGACTTGCTACGGGGCGATGATCGAAGGGGACCCGAAAACGGTGCACATCGTCATGGAGGACGTGAAGAAGCTCGACCCAGACGCCATATTCACCAAGATAAGGGGGTTCCCTCTGGGGGATGAGAGGCGTTGCCGGGCCCACCATGGCTCCCGCCCCGGCTTCTCCCAGCTAGAGATGGAATGGGCAGACCTGTCCAAGATCGAGTACGGGCTTAAATGCGCCCAACGTGGAGAGATCTATACAAAGAAACAGAAGCCCGGCAAGCTGTCGGTTCTCGATTTTCAAAAGATTTGTGAAGAGGTGGAATGATTGAAGATATTCATAGACCCGCCGAATAGCCTCATACTGTTCGATTTAGTAGAGAGGTTCGGCCATGAGCCCTTGAGCACGATGGCCACGATTCAAGAAAGGGTGGACAACCTGGAGATCGACATGCCCCCGCTCAACATTACCCTGGATGACATCCAGAAAGGGCTGAAGTATGCCGGTATAGAGGTCCCTTCCGGGATCCGGGGACGGATGGCGGTATGGGGCCCGCTCATCGACCAGGCCGAAGCTGCCATACTCATGAACGAAGCCCCGTTCGCCTTCGGCTGCGTGGGTTGTCACCGCACCAACCTTCTTGTGGACTATCTGGTGAAGAAAAGAAACATCCCCATTATCGAGGTGGATTACCCCATCGATGAGGAAGGAGGCCGCGACCTGGTGCTGAAGGTCAAGGAGTTCCTGGAGGGTTTGGAATGATCAAGATCGCCCAATTGTCCTGCGGCACGGAGTATAGTGCCGTGCAGTACGAGATAGAGAAGGCCGCCCTCAGCGTAGGAGCCAAGATGGTGCACCCGGATGTGGAGGCGGCGGAGATCGCGAGTTGTGTTGAGAAGTTCGGTTTCAATCCTGTGTCCCCGCAATTGAAGCTCATGATCGCCCGTGCCGTTCATCTGGCCGAAGGTAAGTATGATGCCGATGCCGTCTTCATAGCCACCTGCTTCCGTTGTGCTGAGGGTGCGTTGGTGCGCAACGAATTGCGCCGCTACATCCAGGAGAACACCCGCCTGCCCGTGGTCACTTATTCCTTCACGGAGAGGATGAAATCCTCCCAGCTGCTCACCCGTATGGAGGCCCTGGTCACCATCGTCAGCCGCAAGGAGCTGCTGGCCAGGGAGAGGCAGAGCGGCATCACTGTGGGTATCGACTCCGGTTCCACCACCACCAAGGCCTTGGTCATGGTGGACAACCAGATCGAAGGGATGGCCTGGGGTCCGTCCGGGGAGGTCATAGAGTCCTCCACGGAGCTTTTGGAGGAGGCGTTGAAGCAAGCGGGGGTGAAGATGAGCGATGTGGAGGCCATTGGCACCACTGGCTACGGCCGTTTCACCATCGGCAAGCATTTCAAAGCCAAGCTGGTGCAGGAGGAGCTCACCGTGAACTCCAAAGGCGCCGTGTGGTTGGCGGACCGGCAGAGAGGTGAGGCCACAATCATCGACATCGGCGGTATGGACAACAAGGCCATCACCGTGCGGGACGGGGTGCCGGACAACTTCACCATGGGTGGTCTCTGCGCCGGCGCCTCTGGACGTTTCCTGGAGATTGTCTCCAGGCGGCTGAAATTGGATGTCACGGAGCTGGGCGCCATGGCCGACCAGGGGGATTGGCGTAATGTACGCATGAATTCCTACTGCTCCATCTTCGGCATCCAGGATTTGGTGACCACCTTGGCGGAGGGCAAGTCTCGTCAGGATGTGTCCGCCGCCGCCTGCCACAGCGTGGCGGAGCAGATATACGAGCAACAGTTACAGGAGATTGATGTCCGGCAGCCAGTGATCCAGGTGGGCGGTACCTCCCTCATCTCCGGCATGGTGAGCGCCATGGGGGAGATACTTGGAACGCAGCCCATCGTGCCTCCGCACTCGCAGTACATCGGTGCCGTGGGCGGTGCCTTGCTGGCCTCCGGTTTCCTAGAGGTCATCTGACATGAACATCAAGGTGGAAGGGCCAGATGAGTACGGCAATGCGGCCTACGCCGATCTGTTCCACAAGATACTCACGGACCTGGGCAAAACACGCACGGTGGAGGAGGTGCGCATTGTGCAACGCCCGGCGGACCCGGTGTTCATCTATTCCATCCGCCTGCGCTCTAAACCGGAAAGGCGCCTGCTCTCCGATGTGGCCACGATGCGGGACGAGCCGGAAGGCGCCCGCCTGACCATCAATGATGAGGTCTATGCGCCG